>CAXTTU010000038.1:2994-15386 GCA_964247225.1 uncultured Sphingomonas sp.
CAGCGTCAGCCCGGGCTGTTGCGCCTGCGCGGTCTGATACTCGGTCTGGACGCGGTCGCGCAACTCGTTGGCGGTGACCGACTCGCCCCCGACCCTCGCGACCGAACCGCTCGCGACCTTGCCGCCATTGCCAAGCCCGGTGACATCGCCCAGCCCGAACAGGACCGCGATCAGCACCAGCACGCCGAACGTGACGAACACGCCGACGCGCGAGTTGATGATGCGGCGGAAGAAAGCGAGCATGAACGACCTGTGTCAGCGGGGAACGTCCGTGCCTTACGGGCGCGGGCGGGCGGGTTCAACCTTGTGCGAGGGAGCGGGAGCGCTACGAGCGGGGCGTTCGGCGAGGAGGAGGGATGATGCGGCGCAAGCTGGTGGTGGGGAACTGGAAGATGAACGGCAGCCTTGCGGCGCTGACCGAGCTGGACGGCATCGCTGCGGCGGCGCGGGCTGCGCCCGGGGTGGACGTGGCGGTGGCGGTGCCCGCGACGCTGATCGCGCCGGCGGCGGCGCGGGTGCCGGGGCTGACGATCGGCGCGGAGGACATCCACGCGGCCGAGAGCGGGGCGCACACCGGCTGCATCTCCGCGGCGATGGTCGCGGAAGCGGGGGCGCGTTTCTCGATCGTCGGGCACAGCGAGCGCCGCGCGGACCAGGGCGAGACGAACGCGGATGTGAAGGGAAAAGCCGAGGCCGCGCACCGGCAAGGGCTCCACGCCATTCTGTGCGTGGGCGAGACGCTCGAGCAGCATGACGCGGGCCATGCCGAGCAGGTAGTGGGCGAGCAGCTCGCGGCCTCGTTCCCGGACGGCGCCGCGGCGGACTGGCTGGTGATCGCCTATGAGCCGGTCTGGGCGATCGGCACCGGACGCGTCGCCTCCGTCGAGGTGGTCGAGCGCATGCACGCCGCCATCCGCGCGCGGCTGCGAGAGCTGGCCGGCGAAGCGGACGCGATGCGGGTGCTGTACGGCGGATCGGTGACGGCGGACAATGCCGCCGGGCTGCTCGGCGCGCCCGATGTCGACGGCGCGCTGGTAGGTGGCGCGAGCCTGACGGCGGCGAAGTTCGTGCCGATCATCGAGGCGGCGGCTCAGCTGTAACGCGCCTTCAGCACTTCCCACGCCGCGCGCAGCCCATAGGCCTCGCCGCCCTTGGGCCGCCCCGGCTTGGCGGTCGGTCGCCAGGCAAAGGTGTCGAGATGCGCCCAGGGCGTTCCCTCCGGCACGAACCGCCGCAGGAACAGCGCCGCCGTCACCGCGCCCGCGAAGCCGCCATCGGGCGCGTTGACCAAGTCGGCGACATCGCTCTTGAGCATCTCGTCATACGCGTCCCATAGCGGCATTCGCCATAGCGGGTCGGCAACCGCGTCGCCGGCGGCGAGCAGCTCAGTGGCGAGCGCGTCGTCGTTGACGAACGTCGCGGGCAGGTCGGGCCCGAGCGCCACCCGCGCCGCGCCGGTCAGCGTCGCGAAGTCGAGGATCAGCGCCGGGCCTGCCTCACCTGCCTTGGCCAGCGCATCGCCGAGGATAAGCCGCCCTTCCGCATCGGTGTTGGTGTTCTCGACCGTGAGCCCCTTGCGCGTCCGCAGCACGTCACCGGGGCGAAACGCGTTGCCCGCAATCGCATTCTCGACCGCGGGGATCAGCAGGTGGAGCCGCACCTTCAGCCCCGCCGCCATCACCAGCGCCGCCAGCGCAAGCGCATGGGCCGCGCCGCCCATGTCTTTCTTCATCAGCCGCATTCCGGCGGACGGCTTGATGTCGAGCCCGCCCGAGTCGAAGCATACTCCCTTGCCGATAACCGCGAGTCGCGGGTATGCCGGGTCGCCCCATTCGAGTTCGATCAGCCGCGGCTCACGTCCGGCGGCGGCGGCTTGGCCGACCGCGTGGATCATCGGATAGCCGCTCGCGAGCTCGTCGCCGCGCGTCACCATCAGCGTCGCCCCGTACGCGCGGGCAAGCGCGTCGGCCTCGGCTTCTAGCTCGGCGGGGCCGAGGTCGGACGCGCCGGTGTCGACGAGGTCGCGCACGGTCGCGGTGGCGGCCGCGAGGCGGACGGTCTCCTCGATGCGCGCGGGATCGTCGACGAGCAGCACGCGAGCGCCGCCCGGCTCCGCGGCGCGGTAGCGAGTGAAGCGATGCTGCGCGAGGCACCAGCCAAGCCCCGCCGCGCCGACCGGGCCCGAGGCGAGCCGGTACGTCCCCTCGGGTAGCGCCGCCGCGCGCGAAGCAATCCGCCAGGGCGAGGTCGCGGGCTCGTCGCAAACCAGCAGCGCGGACCAGTCCTCCGCGCCCTCGCCGGGCAGGATCGCGTGGTCGCCCGCCTTGCCGGTCAGCTTGTGCGCGGCAAGCAGCGCGCGGACGGACGCAGGCTTGGCGGCGAGCCAGTCGGCATAAGCGCCCGGATGGACGACCTCGATCACGCGCGCGGGCTGGCCGTGATCGGGTTGGAGCAGCGCGGCGAAGTCGGTCATCAAAGGTCCCGCATTATCTTGAACGGAGTGGGTGAACGGACCCGGCCCACTCCTACTCCGCCGGCATGACCAGAAACTGCTCGTACCGCCCCGCCTCGCCCGGCTCCGCATAGGTCACGACCGCCAGCTTGCGCCCGTTCGCATAGGTCACGCGATAGTTGCGGTTGACGAACCCGCCGCGCAACCGCGCGGGGCGGGTCAGCACGAAACTCGCGGGCTCTCCCAACGGCGTGAGGCTGGCGCGATAATCGCCCAGCGCGACGGGGGTGAAGTAGTAGTTCGAATCCGCCGTCATCACCGACCGGTCGAGTGTTCCCGACCGGAGCTGGTCGAACACGCGCCGCGCGGCGGCGGTGCGCTCGGGCTCGAGCGGCGCGGGCGCGGCGGCGGGGGGCTCGCCCGCGGTCTCGGTCGCATGCGTGGCGGCGGGCGGCGTGCCAAGCACCACGCGTGAGATGTCCTCGGCCATCGCGGTATAGGCGTTGGAAAAGTCGGCATTGGTGAACACGACCACCGCCGCATAATCGTCCGGAAAGACGATGTTCTCGCTCAGGAACCCGACCGCCTCGCCGCTATGCTCGACATAGCGGTGGCCATCGCGCGCGCCGACCTGGACGCCGAGGCCGTAGCCGTTGCTCGTGCCGTCGCTGAGCCGGACCGGCGTTTCCTGCATCTGCCAGTCGGCGGGGGCGAGCAGCGTCCGGTCGATGCGCGCGATGTCCCAGCGGGCGAGGTCGGCGGCGCTCATGCTGAGCTCGCCCGCGGCGAACAGCCAGCCGCGCGCGGGCGTCTGCTCGACGCGCACCGGGCCGAGCGCGAACCGCTGATAGCCTTGCGGGTAGCGCGGGCCGGTCGCAAGGTCCTGGTCGATCGCGGTCATGCCGAGCGGGCCGAATACGCGCCGCTGGAGGAAAGAGAGCAAAGGCTCCCCCGCAACCTTCTCGACGATCAGCCCGGCGACGACATAGCCGGTGTTGGAATATTGCCACTGCGTCCCCGGCTGGAAGTCGAGCGGCTTCTTGCCCCAGCGGTCGACGATCGCCTGCGGCGTGGTCGGCGTCCGCATCGCAGGAAAGCTGTAATCCTGCGGCCAGTAATCCTGCAGTCCGGCGGTGTGGCTGAGCAGCTGGCGGATGGTGATCCGGTCGCCGCCGGATACGCCGGGGACGTACTTCGCAACAGTGTCGTCGAGGCTGAGCTTGCCGTCGCGCTGGAGCAGCAGCACCGCAGCGGCGGTGAACTGCTTGGAGATGGACGCAACCTGATAGGGGAGCGCCGGCGTCGCGCGCGGGATCGCTTCGGACGCCTTGCCATAGGCCTTGGCGAGTACGACCCGGTCGCCGCGCACGATCGCGACCGACGCGGAGGGAACGCCCGTCCTGGCGAGCGCGTCGGTGACGATCCGGTCGATGCGCGCCTGATCGGCGGGCGTGATCGCCTGCGCGACGGCGGGCATGGGGGCGACCGCGGCCAATCCGGCGAGCAGCAACCGGCGGGAAACAGGAGAACCTGACCTATGCGCGGAGCGTTCGTGTTTCAGGTTCCGGAACCGGACGGAGCGGGATGGGGAGGGCATCCCGCGAGTATGACAGGCTTCGCAGCTGTAGGACAGAGCCGCCGGACGTCAGACCGGCACGCCGTACAGGTCGTGCTCGTCCGCGTCCTCGATCTCGACCGGGACGATGTCGCCGACGCGGAGGTGCGCGGCATCGCGGAGGAACACCTGGCCGTCGATCTCCGGCGCGTCCGCTTGGGAGCGACCGGTCGCGCCCTCCTCGCCGACCTCGTCGATGATGACGGCGAGGGTGCGGCCCACCTTCGCCGCGAGCTTGGCGGCGCTGATTGCGGCGGTGCGCTCCATCACGCGGGCGTAGCGTTCCTCCTTGACCTCTTCGGGCACATGGTCGGGCAGGTCGTTCGCCGCCGCGCCCGCCACCGGCTCGAAGCGGAACGCGCCGACCCGGTCGAGTTGCGCCTCGTCCAGCCAGTCGAGCAGGTACTGGAAGTCCGCCTCGGTCTCGCCCGGAAAGCCGACCACGAAGGTCGAGCGGATCGCGATGTCGGGGCAGACGCTCCGCCACGCGCGCAGCCGCTCGAGCACCTTCGCGTCGTTGGCCGGGCGCTTCATGCGGCGGAGCACGGCGGGGCTGGCGTGCTGGAACGGGATGTCGAGATAGGGGAGCACGAGGCCTTCGGCCATCAGCGGCACGACCTGGTCGACGTGCGGGTAGGGGTAAACGTAGTGGAGGCGGACCCAGGGTGCGATGCGCCCCAATTCGCGCGCGAGGTCGGTCATGTGCGCGCGCACGCTTCCGCCACCCTTTAGCGGGTAATCGGCATGGCGCAGGTCGAGACCATAGGCGCTCGTATCCTGGCTGATGACGAGCAGCTCCCTCGTCCCGGACGCGACGAGCTTCTCCGCCTCGCGCAGGATCGCGTCGGGGCGGCGACTGGCGAGGTCACCGCGCAAGGACGGGATGATGCAGAAGGAGCAGCGATGGTTGCAGCCTTCGCTGATCTTCAGATAGCTGTAATGGCGCGGGGTGAGCTTGAGGTCGGTGTCCTCTACCGCGCCGCCGGGGACAAGGTCGAGATACGGCGAGCGCGGCGCGGGCGCGGCCTCGTGCACCGAGGCGACAACCTGCTCATACTGATGCGCGCCCGTGACCGCGAGCACTTGCGGGAAGCGCGCGCGGATTGCGTCGGCTTCGCTGCCCATGCAGCCGGTGACGATGACGCGGCCGTTCTCCGCGATGGCCTCGCCGATCGCTTCGAGGCTCTCCTCCTTGGCGCTGTCGAGAAAGCCGCAGGTATTGACCAGCACCACGTCCGCGCCCGCGTAATCGGGGCTCATCTGGTAGCCGTCGGCGCGGAGGCGGGACAGGATCCGCTCGGAGTCGACCAGGTTCTTGGGGCAGCCGAGCGACACCATGCCGACGCGTGGGCTTGAGGGGAGGACGGTGGCCATGGCGAACGGGCGAGATAGGCGGGGCGGGGACGGAATGCCAGCGTCACCACCGTTTGCCTATTCCCGTCATGCCGGGCTTGACCCGGCATCCCGCTTCTTTTCTGTGGCGGACAGAAGAAGCGGGACTCCGGACCAAATCCGGGGTGACGGGAAAGGTCGCGATGTTCGAAGCTAGATTAGCCATCGGCCTGATGTCCGGCACTTCGCTCGACGGGGTCGACGCGGCGTTGATCGAGACAGACGGGGAGGGGTTAGTGCGTCCGCTCGCGTTTGTCGGCACGGTCTACACCGATAAACAGCGCTCGGTGCTTGCGGAAGCGACGCGGGTCGCGCTGACGTTGCCCGCGCCCGCGATGCGACCGGAGATCGCTACTGCCGAGCGGGTGCTGACCGAAGCGCACGCGGCGGCGGTGAACGCGCTGCTTGCGCGCGCGGGGGTGGAAGCGGGCGCGGTCAGCGTGATCGGCTTTCACGGCCAGACGGTCGCGCACCGGCCCGACCGCGGCTGGACGTGGCAGATCGGCGATGCGGCGCGGTTGGCGGTGCTGACCGGCATCCGGGTGGTAAGCGACTTTCGCTCCGCCGATGTGGCGGCGGGCGGGCAGGGGGCGCCGTTGCTCCCCGTCTACCACGCCGCGCTCGCTGCCGGGCTCGACAAGCCGGTCGCGGTGCTCAACCTCGGCGGGGTGGCGAACATCACCTTCATCGGCGAGGGCGGGGAGCTGATCGCGTTCGACACCGGCCCCGCTAACGGGCTGGTCGACAGCTGGATGGAGGCGACGACCGGCACGCGGTTCGACCACGACGGGGCGCTGGCGGCGGCGGGGCGGGTGGACGAATCGGTGCTCCACGCGATGCTCGATCACCCCTTCTTCGATGCTCCCCCGCCCAAGTCGCTCGACCGCGGCGACTTCACGATCCAGCCCGCGCGCGGGCTGTCGCCCGAGGACGGCGCGGCGACGCTGACCGCCTTCACCGCCGCCACGGTGGCGGAGGCGTTGCGCCACCTGCCCCAAGGCCCGCGACGCTTGCTGGTCGCGGGCGGCGGGCGGCGCAACCCGACCATGCTGCGGATGATCGCCGAGGGGACCGGGCTCACCCCCGAGCCGACCGATGCGCTCGGCTGGAACGGCGACGCGGTGGAGGCGGAGGGCTTCGCCTATATGGCGGTGCGCTCGCTCAAAGGGCTGCCGATCAGCTTTCCGGGAACGACGGGGGTGCAGAAGCCGATGACGGGCGGGAAAGCGACAAAGCCGAACGACTAAGGCAGGTCTGACTTCCCCGTACTACTGCCCCTCCCGTTCGTGCTGAGCTTGTCGAAGCACAGGCGCAGCGCACGACGGTTGCCTGCCCTTCGACAAGCTCAGGGCGAACGGGTGTGGGGGTCCACCTACGAAATTGGCCTCAGCGTTCCGCTCTTCTCGGCATACCGATCTCGCGCCTGAGCACGATCGGGGCCGGGCAATGGTCTACCTGCCGGTCCACCGCCGCGATTGCATCGGCGGGCGGCTCGTCGCCGAGATAGTGCATCGCCGAGCGCGGGCGCGCGGACTGCGCCACGAGGACGGCGCGCGGGGCGGGGCAGGGCGGGGACACCGCCGCGCTGGTGGCGGCTAGGACTAGAAGCAATGGCATGAACGCTCTCCTTCAGGTGACGGCATATAGCATCTCAGCGGCGGCAAGGGCAGACCCTCACCGCTTCGGCGTCAGCTCGCGCATCGCCTCGTCGAGCCCCGCCAGCGTCAGCGGGTACATGCGGCCGCCGATCAGCTGGCGGATGATGCCGGTCGATTGCGAATAGCGCCACTGCTCCTCCGGCGTCGGGTTGAGCCACACGGTCGCGGGGTAAGTAGTCGTCAGCCGCCGCAGCCAGACCGCGCCCGCTTCCTCGTTCATGTGCTCGACCGAGCCGCCGGGCGTGGTGATCTCATACGGGCTCATCGCCGCGTCGCCGACGAACACCAGCTTATAGTCGTGCCCATATTTGTGGAGCACGTCCCAGGTCGGCGTGCGCTCGGTGAAGCGGCGGCGGTTGTCCTTCCATAGCCCCTCGTAAGGGCAGTTATGGAAGTAGAAGAACTCGAGGTTCTTGAACTCGCCGGTCGCGGCGGAGAACAGCTCCTCGCACAGCTTCACGAACGGATCCATCGAGCCGCCGACGTCGAGCAGCAGCAACAGTTTCACCGCATTGTGCCGCTCGGGCCGCATCCGCACGTCGAGCCAGCCCTGCCGCGCGGTGCCCTCGATCGTCGCGTCGAGGTCCAGCTCGTCCGCCGCGCCCTCGCGCGCGAACCGGCGCAGGCGGCGCAGCGCGACCTTGATGTTGCGGGTGCCGAGCTCGCGGGTGGAATCGAGGTTCTTGAACTGGCGCTGGTCCCACACCTTGACCGCGCGCTTGTGGACCGACTCACCGCCGATGCGGACGCCCTCGGGATTGTAGCCGCTATTGCCGAACGGGCTGGTGCCACCGGTGCCGATCCACTTGCTGCCGCCCTGGTGACGCTCATGCTGCTCGGCGAGCCGCTGCTTGAGCGTTTCCATGATCTCGTCCCACGAGCCGAGCGATTTGATCTGCTGCATCTCCTCGGGGGTGAAGTATTTCTGCGCGACCGCACGCAGCCACTCTTCAGGTAGCTCCGCCGCCTCCGTTCCGAACGTCGTCGCGACGCCCCGGAACACCTTGGCGAAAACCTGATCGAACCGGTCGAGCAGGCCTTCGTCCTTCACATAGACGGCGCGGGAGAGATAGTAGAACTCCTCCGGCGACCGCTCGATCACCTCGCGATCGAGCGCTTCCAGAAGGAGCAGATGCTCCTTGAGGCTGGCCGGGATGCCCGCGCCGCGAAGCTCGTCGAGAAAGTGGAGGAACATGAGGACGTCATGCCGGGACGGGGCGGCGGATGCTAGTGGCCGACACCTGCAGGCGGATTGCCTGACCTTCTTCCGTCACCCCGGGCTTGACCCGGGGTCCCGCTTCGTCCCGCGGTTCGAGAGCAAGAAGCGGGACCCCGGCTCAAGGCCGGGGTGACGAGGATGATGGCCAGATTCTCTCAATGCGCGTAAGCGTCAATCAGCGCCGCCACGTCATCCGGGTGCCGACCGGTCAGCTCGCGCGAGCGATGCACCGCCTCGCCATAGATGAAGCCGCGCACCGGATAGACCGTGCCGCCGAGCCCGTCCGAGTCGCGGAACCAGACCTTGACCTCGCTCCAGTCGTTGTCGCGGCTGACGTCGAACAGCGTCACGTCCTGCTCCGCGTGCCCGCGCTCGCCGTTAAAGCGGGACCAGTTGGCGTGGGTCAGCATCACCACCCGGTTCTCGACCACGCGGCTCACCACCGCGACATGGCCGAGCGGCAGGCGACCGGTGCGCGCGAACACGATCACCGCGCCGACGCGCGGCTCGTCGCCGCGACGATAGCGCCCCTCGGCCTGGTCCCACCACGTCCACGCGTCGCCGAAGATCTGTATCCCCGACGCCTCGCGCGCGAAGGGAACGCACTGGCCGACATATTCGAGCAGCGAGGCCGTCGCGGGTACGGCGGGGAGCGCGGCGAGGCACAAGGCGAGGGTGGACACGAACGCTTTCATCCTTTCGGATTACCCTCGCCCGCTGACTGGCACGTTGCTCTGCGTGGTTAAGGCAGGTGCAACCGCGCGTTTCCGAGACGTTACGCCGGGCCCCGTCCAGCCCCCTGCCGCCGGGCCATGAACGCCAGCCGCTCGAACAGCATCACGTCCTGCTCGTTCTTGAGCAGCGCGCCATGGAGCGGCGGGATCGCCTTGGTCGGGTCGCGGTTCTGGAGCACCTCCAGCGGCATGTCCTCGTGCAGCAGCAGTTTCAGCCAGTCGAGCAGCTCGCTGGTCGACGGCTTCTTCTTCAGACCCGGGACGTCTCGGACTTCGTAGAAAATGTCCATCGCCCTGCTGACGAGCAGCTTCTGCATGCCGGGAAAGTGAACGTCGACGATGGCCTGCATCGTCTCGCGGTCGGGGAAGCGGATGTAGTGGAAGAAGCACCGGCGCAGGAACGCGTCGGGCAGTTCCTTCTCGTTGTTGCTGGTGATGACCACGATCGGGCGCTCGGCGGCGCGGACGGTTTCCCCCGTCTCGTAGACGTGGAACTCCATGCGATCGAGTTCCTGGAGCAGGTCGTTGGGGAACTCGATATCCGCCTTGTCGATCTCGTCGATCAGCAGCACCGGCGGCTTGGCGCGGGTGAACGCCTCCCACAGCTTGCCGCGGCGGATATAGTTGCCGATGTCGTGGACGCGCGCATCGCCGAGCTGGCCATCGCGTAGCCGCGCGACCGCGTCATATTCATACAGACCCTGCTGCGCCTTGGTGGTCGACTTGACGTTCCACTCGATCAGTTCGGCATCTACCGCCTGCGCGATCTCGCGCGCGAGTACGGTCTTGCCCGTGCCGGGTTCGCCCTTGACTAGCAGCGGCCGCCGGAGCGTGACGGCGGCGTTGACCGCCACCTTGAGGTCGTCGGTGGCGACATAGGAGCCGGTACCTTGGAAGCGCTTCATGCGCCTTGCGGTTAGCGACCCCCGTTCGCGATGCAAGCGTTAGACGTGCTCGCGCGCAGCCGCCCGCGCTTCGAGCAGGTGCCACAGCCCGCGATGCTGCGCCAGCACCTGCTGCGCGGCAAACGCCTGCGCGCGCTCGACCGCGGGGGAGGAAGGCGCATCGGCGAGCACCGCGTCGGGGCCGGGCAGCGCGCACGCCGCTTCCATCACGCCGAAGCGATGCGCGGCGGCGTCGAGCACGCGGCGGATCGCGCGCCAGTCGAGCACCACCGCCGCGGCCGCACCCAGCGCGCAGCCAGCCCGGTCGGAGCGGACCAGCATATCGAACGCGTGCCGCTGTCCGGTGACCGCCGCCGTCGATTCGGCCTGACCCGGCGTGGAGGGAAGTGGCCCGGCGGCGGAGGTGAGCCGGGCGAGATAGGCGCGCTCTTCGGCAAAGGCGTGCGCGGCCTCGATCAGCCAGTCGGGGGCAGTCGAAGTGCGCGCGAGCGCGTGGTCCACCACGCCCGGGTGTCGCCCATGCAGCACGCACAGGCTGTGCACCGCATCGGCGAGGTCGCGCGTCAGCGCGCCGTGCGCGGCAAGCCGGGTCGCGAACGGTTGGTGCGCGGTCCCGTCCGCCGCGACCAGCGCCGCGAGCGGGCCGGCGGCGCCGGGCGACGGGAAGGTAGAGGGTAGCCCCAAGTGGCGGGTCCTTGTGTCGGGGACGCGCCGCTGGGGGCACGCCGGGACCGCCGCCATAAACCTGGGACGTAAACAACCCGTGTAGCGCCGCCGCCCCGGACACGAGGCGGCGGTGAAGCGTGCTTATTGGTCGAGGAACGACCGCATCTTGCGCGACCGCGACGGGTGCTTGAGCTTCCGCAGCGCCTTGGCCTCGATCTGGCGAATGCGTTCGCGGGTCACGCTGAACTGCTGGCCGACTTCCTCCAGCGTATGGTCGGTGTTCATGCCGATGCCGAAGCGCATCCGGAGCACCCGCTCCTCGCGCGGGGTCAGCGAGGCGAGGACGCGCGTCACCGTCTCCTTGAGATTGGCCTGGATCGCCGCGTCGACCGGGATCACCGCGTTCTTGTCCTCGATGAAGTCGCCGAGGTGGCTGTCCTCCTCGTCGCCGATCGGCGTTTCGAGGCTGATCGGCTCCTTGGCGATCTTCATCACCTTGCGGACCTTCTCGAGCGGCATCGAGAGGCGCTCGGCCATCTCCTCCGGCGTCGGCTCGCGGCCCTGCTCGTGGAGGAACT
Source organism: uncultured Sphingomonas sp. (assembly GCA_964247225.1). Lineage (GTDB taxonomy): Bacteria > Pseudomonadota > Alphaproteobacteria > Sphingomonadales > Sphingomonadaceae > Sphingomonas. The sequence continues at coordinate 14,214 of CAXTTU010000038.1, forward strand.
GGCGACTGGTCCGCACCAGCTTGTTGATCGTCTCGATCATATGGACCGGGATGCGAATGGTCCGCGCCTGGTCTGCGATCGACCGCGTGATCGCCTGGCGAATCCACCATGTCGCGTAAGTGCTGAACTTGTACCCGCGGCGATATTCGAACTTATCGACCGCCTTCATCAGGCCGATATTGCCCTCCTGAATCAGGTCCAGGAACTGCAGCCCGCGATTGGTGTATTTCTTGGCGATCGAGATCACGAGGCGGAGGTTCGCCTCGACCATCTCCTTCTTGGCGATGCGCGCCTCGCGCTCCGCCTTTTGCACCATGTTGACGATGCGGCGGAACTCGACCAGCGCCATGCCGGTCTGCTGCGCGATCTCGCCGATCTCGCCGCGGATACGGTCCACCGCCGCCGCTTCGTTGCTGACGAACGCGGTCCATTTCTTGTCGAGCTTGCCCAGCCCCGCGATCCAGTTCTCGTCGAGCTCGTGCCCGACATAGCGGTCGAGAAAGTCCTTGCGCGGCACCTTGTGCCGCTCGGCGAGGCGCAGCATCTGCCCGCCCAGCGCGGTCAGCCGACGGTTATAGGCGTAAAGCTGGTCGACGAGGAACTCGATCTTGGCATTGTGGAACTGGACGCTCTCCACCTCCGCCGTCAGCTCCTCGCGCAGCTTCTGGTATTTGCGCTCGTCCGCGCCCGACAGCTCCGCGCCGCCGCTCATCGCGATCAGCCGGCGCTGCTGCACCTTGGCGAAATTGCGGTAGATCGCGGTGATGTTGGCGAACCGCTCCAGCGCTTGCGGCTTGAGCTGTTCCTCCATCTGCGCGAGGCTGAGCGTGTTGTCCTCGTCCTCATCGTCCGACGGGCGTGGCGCGCGCCGCTCGGTGAGGTCGTCCTCATCCTCGTCGGCGGGCGCGGCGGCCTCCTCGGGCTCGGCCTCCTCCTTGAAGGTGGGACCCGCGCTCGTTTCGCTGATCTCGCCGGTGTCGTCCTCGGCCGCGGCGACCTGTTCGGGCGACGGGCCCTTGGACAGCATCGCGTCGAGGTCGAGAATCTCGCGAAGCTGCATGGTCCCTGCGTTGAGCGCGTCCGACCAGCCGATGATCGCGTTGAAGGTGATGGGGGACTCGCACAGCCCCAGGATCATCGTGTCGCGGCCCGCCTCGATCCGCTTGGCGATGG
>CAXTTU010000039.1:0-15375 GCA_964247225.1 uncultured Sphingomonas sp.
TGCGGGGCGAGGGCGCGCTGTTCCTCGGCGTGTGCGTCGGGATGCAGCTAATGGCCGACACGGGCGAAGAGATGGGGACCCATGCCGGGCTGGGCTGGATGCCGGGCCGCGTCCGCCGTCTCGACCCTAGCGACGCCGCCAAGGTGCCGCATATGGGCTGGAACGACGTCATTCCCACCGTGCCGCACGTGCTGATCGAGCCGGGCGAGGCGTACTTCCTCCACAGCTATGCGTTCGAAGGGCAGAACGTGGTCGCGACCACGCATCACGGTGTGTCGATCACGGCGGTGATCGCGCGCGAGAACATGCTCGGCGTCCAGTTCCACCCGGAAAAGAGCCAGCGCTACGGGCTCGCGCTGCTGGAGAGGTTCCTCCAGTGGCGGCCCTGATCGTCTTCCCCGCGATCGACCTGAAGGGCGGTCAGGTGGTGCGCCTCGCCGAGGGCGATATGGCGCGCGCCACCGTTTATGGCAACGACCCGGCGGCGCAGGCGCTCGCCTTTGCAGAGGCGGGCGCGACGCATCTCCATGTCGTCGATCTCGACGGCGCGTTCGCGGGCGCGTCGGTCAATGGCGAGGCAGTGCGCGCGGTCGTCCGCGCCTTTCCGGACCACGTCCAGCTCGGCGGCGGCATCCGCTCGCGCGCGGCGGTGGAAGCGTGGTTCGACCTCGGCGTGTCACGGCTCGTAATCGGCACCGCCGCGCTGGAGCAGCCCGACTTCGTCCGCGAGGTCGCGCGCGACTTCCCGGGCGGCATCGTCGTCGCGGTAGACGCGCGCGGCGGCATGGTCGCGACGCGCGGCTGGGCGGAGGTCTCCGACGTGCCGGTGGTCGACATGGCGCGCCGGTTCGAGGATGCGGGCGTGGCGGCGCTGCTGTTCACCGATGTGGGGCGCGACGGGCTGCTGAAGGGCTGCAATGTCGAGGCGACGGTGGACCTCGCGCGCGCGGTGCGCCTCCCCGTGATCGCCAGCGGCGGGGTAAAGGGCATCGGCGACATTCACCTCCTCGCGCTCCACGCCCGCGACGGGGTGGAGGGTGTGATTACCGGGCGCGCGCTGTACGACGGGCGGCTCGACCTGGCGGCGGCGCTGAGCGTGGCGGCGGCGGCGTGATGTGGGCGATGCGTCTCATTGGGCTCGTCTGCGCACTATGCTGCGGATGTGTGCTGTGGAGAGGATTTGAAAAAGGTCGGATGACGGCCATCATCTGGGGCGGACTCCCCAGCGCAGATCGGCAATCGAACGCGCTCGGCTTCTGGATCAGAACCGCCTACAACTCGTTCTTGCTCGCGATGGGAGCGTTCGTGCTGTTCGCGCCCGCCGCATGACCGTCCGCGCGCGCGTCATCCCCTGTCTCGACGTTGCGAACGGGCGCGTGGTCAAGGGCGTGAACTTCGTCGAGTTGCGCGATGCGGGCGACCCTGTCGAGCAGGCGCGCGCCTATGACGCGGCGGGGGCGGACGAGCTGTGCTTTCTCGACATCACCGCCAGCCATGAGGCGCGCGGGACCCTGCTCGACGTGGTGCGGCGGACCGCCTCCGTGTGCTTCATGCCGCTCACCGTCGGTGGCGGGGTACGCTCGGCGGAGGACGCGCGCGCGCTGCTGCTCGCGGGCGCGGACAAGGTGGCGGTGAACTCCGCCGCGGTCGCCCGCCCCGAGCTGGTCGCCGAAATGGCCGAGCGGTTCGGCAGCCAGTGCGTCGTCGCCTCCGTAGATGCGCGGCGTTCCGGTGAGGGATGGGAGGTCTTCACCCATGGCGGTCGCCGCGCGACCAGCATCGACGCGGTCGCACACGCGCTTCGGCTAGCGGAGCTCGGCGCGGGCGAGCTGCTCGTCACCTCGATGGACCGCGACGGGACGCGCGACGGGTACGACCTCGAACTGACCCGCACCATCGCCGACCGGGTCAGCGTCCCCGTGGTGGCGAGCGGCGGCGTCGGCGGGCTCGACGACCTCGTCGCCGGGATACGCGACGGTCATGCGAGCGCGGTGCTGGCCGCGAGCATCTTCCACTTCGGCGAGGCAAGCATCGCCGACGCGCACCGCGCGCTGTCGGCGGCGGGGGTGTCGGTGCGGAGGCCTTTCGGCGCCTGATCAGCCCTCCGGCGCGCGCGGCATACTCGACCGGTCGTTGAACTCGCCGAAGATCGGGTCCCAGACCCGGACGGTCATGTTCTCGATCAGTCGCCCCGTCGCGAACGGATCGGTGGCGATCAGCCTGTCGAGCGCCGCGCGATCCGGGGACGTCATCACCAGCATCGCGGACCGCGGAGAGCTCCCCTCGAATGGGCCGGAGGCCAGCAGCGAACCCTCGACGACCCGCTCCCTGAGCCAGGCGACGTGCGGCGCGACCAGGCGGTGCCAGCCCTCCTCGTCGGGGTGCTCGTAGGTGACGACGTAAACGGGCATCGGAGCTCCGCCGCGCTGTTTTCAGGCTTGCTAGGCTCGCAATCCTTTGTCCATCCATTTGCTCCATGGAGCGATCATGACATCTACCGTCGCCCTCGCTGTCGCTTCCGGCCATACGGGCGTGCCGGTACCGCGCACCGGGCCCGAGCTGTCGGACGTGGCGTTGTTCCTACTGGCCGCGCTCGCGCTGTGGTTCGCGCGGCGCGCGTTGCGCAGGCGCGCGGGCGCGGGGCGGGACAACGGAGCCGCGCGGCGGGATTGACGTGCCCCCGGCATTGCGTCAGCGCCCGCGCATGGACCCCCTCGACCGCCTCCAGGCGACGATTGCCGCGCGCCGCGCCGCCGACCCGGCCAGTTCCTACACCGCGTCGCTCTTCGCCAAGGGCCGCGCCCGCATCGCGCAGAAGCTCGGTGAGGAAGCGGTCGAGTGCGTCATCGCCGCCTGCGGCCCCGACCCCGCCAAGATCGTCCCCGAAGCCGCGGACTTGCTCTTCCACCTCTTCGTCCTGCTGACGGACGCAGGGCTGAGCCTAGACGACGTCCGCGTCGAATTGGCCCGCCGCGAGGGCGTGGGCGGGCTGGCGGAGAAGGCAAGCCGATGAACCGCCAGCACGCCATCCCGGTGCTGGTGCCGATGAACGGTCCGGCCATCCCGCTATCGCCGCTCGGCCTCGGGCAGGACGGTCACGGCTGGAGCGAGGGGCAAGTGCAGGCGCTGATCCACGCGCACCCCGCCTGCCTGCCGATCGCGGAGATCGACCCGCTGTTCGCCGCCCCGGTGCCGATCTGCACCGAGCTCAACACCACCGCTGGCGCAATCGACAATCTGCTCGTCACCCCGTCGGGCCTGCCAGTGCTGGTCGAGTGCAAGCTGTGGCGCAACCCGCAGGCGCGGCGCGAAGTGGTCGGCCATATCCTCGATTACGCCAAGGAGCTGAGCCGCTGGTCCTCCTCCGACCTGCAGCGCGAGGCGCGTCGGCGGCTGGGGCGCGGTGGCGACCCGGTGCTGGAGCTGGTCCGTGCCGCCGGGCATGAGGTCGAGGAGATCGCGTTCAACGACGCGCTGACGCTCAACCTCCGCCGCGGGCGCTTTCTGCTGCTCATCGTCGGCGACGGCATCCGCGAGGGCGTCGAGGCGATCGCCGAGTATCTCCAGGCCCATGCCGGACTACACTTCACGCTGGGGCTGGTCGAGCTGCCGATATACGCGATGCCCGACGGCGGACGGCTGGTCGCGCCGAGGGTGGTGGCGCGGACGACGCTGGTCCGCCGCGAGGTCATAGCGGTGCCGGACGGGTATGCTATTCAGAACCGGGACGACCAAAAGATTTCTGTTCGTCGAGTCTTGAGGGACAACGGTGAGGCCATAGCGGACTCGCTGGAACAGTCAGCAGACACCATCGCAATGCCAGGGCGGTCCGAAGTGCAATCATTCTGGGCTGATTTCCTCTCAGGTCTACACCTCGACGATCCCGAGCAGGCGGTTCCAGCACCCTCTGGAGCGGGTCACGTCCGCTTCATGATGCCCGCGCCGAACAGCTGTGTCTGGATCACGACGTTTCGGGTTAAGAGTGAAAACAGAGTGGGCATATTCCTAACCCATTCGCGCGATCCGTTAGGACGACAGATCGTTGTCGACCTACTTGATGACGAGAGCATATGGGCCGGGATGGACGGCGACGTTAAGGTGTTCGAGCATGGCGACAAAATAGAGGCAGTAACGCCCGCGTATTTTGGTGACCTTGGCTCGCCCGATGAACGCTCGCAGGCTATCGACTGGCTCAGGGCACGGCTCAATGAATGGGTCAACGCGCTTCGCCCAAGAGTGAAGGCCGCCGTTGCGGAACTGACGTAACAAAGATCGCAAACGCGACGTAGCGTGAACTTTTTCCGCTTCCGCCGCATCGACTCGCCCTCCCGCCGGACCACCGCCATGCCGATCGACGCCACGCTCCCCTATGACCCCGCAAACATCTTCGCCCGCATCCTGCGCGACGAGATCCCCTCGCGGCTTGTGTATGAGGACGACCATGCGGTCGCGTTCCACGACATCGCGCCGCAAGCCGCGACGCATATCCTGGTGATCCCGCGCGGAGCCTATGTCTCGTGGGACGATTTCTCCGCCCGCGCGTCCGACGCGGAGATCGCCGGGTTCGTCCGCGCGGTAGGAGAGGTTGCGCGGCGCGAGGGGTTGGTCGCGCCCGGCTATCGCCTGCTCGCCAACACGGGGCCGCATGGCGGGCAGGAGGTGCCGCACCTCCACGTCCACCTGTTCGGCGGCGAGCCGCTCGGGCCGATGCTCGCGCGCTGATTAAGCTGTTGCGCGCGCGCGATAACCGGTTAGGCTCTCCCCCATCTGCGGCGACGGGCCGCCCGGGAGCGTAACATTGATGCTATTCGAGCGCGTTAAGCCCCTCGACGCGATCCTCGCCACCGCCGAGAAAAAGGGGCTGCAACGCTCGCTCGGCGCGTTTCAGCTGACCATGCTCGGCATCGGCGCGGTGATCGGCACCGGCATCTTCGTGCTGACCAGCGAGGCCGCGCAAAAGGCGGGGCCGGGGATGCTGCTGTCGTTCATCCTCGCGGGCGCGGTCTGCGCGGTGGCGGCGCTTTGCTATGCGGAGCTCGCCTCGATGGTGCCCGTCGCGGGCTCGGCCTATACCTATACCTATGCGGTGATGGGCGAGCTGCTCGCCTGGACGGTGGGCTGGGCGCTGGTGCTGGAGTACGCGATCGGCGCGTCGGCGGTGGCGGTCGGCTGGTCAGGCTATTTCGCGGGCTTTCTCCAGAACACGTTCGGCATCGCCATTCCCGCCGCGCTCGCCAATGGGCCGAGCGGCGGGGGCGTCATCAACGTGCCCGCGGTGGTGATCTCGCTGCTCGTTACCTGGCTGCTGGTGGTCGGCACGACGGAGAGCGCGCGCGTCAACGCGGTGCTGGTCGTCATCAAGATCGTGGCGCTGACGCTGTTCTGCATCTTGGCAATCCCGGTGATGAACACCGCGCATTTCACGCCCCTGCTGCCGACCGGCGTGACCGGGATGGCGGGCGCGGCGGCGTCGATCTTCTTCGCCTATGTCGGCTTCGACGCGGTCTCCACCGCGGCGGAGGAGACCCGCAACCCGCAGAGGAACGTGCCGATCGGGCTGATCGGGTCGTTGCTGATCTGCACCGTCTTCTACCTCGTCGTCGCCAGCGGCGCGATCGGCGCGACCAGCGACCCGACCTTCGCGCAGCCGGTGCGCGACGCGGCGGGGACGCTGCTCGACCCGGGCAGCACTGCGTTGACGCAGCGCTGCACCGAGCTGGCGGGCATGGGGCATGAGCCCTTGTCGTGCAGCCACGAGGCGCTGGCGCATGTGCTGCGCTCGATCGGGTGGACGCGGGTCGGCAACCTGATCGGGCTCGCCGCCTTTCTCGCGCTGCCGTCGGTGGTGCTGATGATGATGTTCGGCCAGATTCGAGTGTTCTTCGCGATGGCGCGCGACGGGCTGCTTCCGGCGAAGCTCGCCTCGGTCCACCCGCGCTTCCATACGCCGCATGTGATGACGATCGTCACCGGCGTCGTGGTGACGCTGGCGGCGGCATTCCTGCCAGTGGGAAAGCTTGCCGACTATTCCAACGCTGGGACGCTGTTCGCGTTCGGGATGGTGGCGGCGTCGGTGATGACGCTGCGCCGCTCCGACCCGTCGCGGCACCGCCCGTTCCGGACGCCGGCGGTGTTCGTGGTCGCGCCGCTGGCGATCCTGGGGTGTATCTACCTCTACTTCTCGCTGTCGCTGACGGCGATGCTGGTGCCGCTCGGCTGGGGCGCGATCGGGCTGCTGATCTATTTCACCTATAGCCGCAGCCGCTCCTATGTCGGTCGCGGGATCAGCGACGCGGTGCCGGGCGACCCGAACATGCAACCGGAGGTGGCCAGGCCGCTCCGGGGCTAGGCGCTCAGCCCAGCACCCGCGCGGCCAGCGCCTGCATGTCCGTCTGGGGCCGCGCGCCATAGTGGGAGATGATCTCCGCCGCGCAGGCCGCGCCGAGCTTGAGGCTCGCCTCCAGCCCCGCGCCTCGCGCCTGCCCGGTGAGGAAGCCCGCCGCGAACAGGTCGCCCGCCCCCGTGGTATCGACCACGGCGGCGACCGGCTCCGCGCCGACCTCGACGCGCCGCCCACCCTGCACCGCGGTCGCGCCCGCCTCGCCGCGCGTCACCACCAAGGTCGGCACCTGCGCCAGCGCCGCCAGCCCCGCGTCGAACCCCTCCGCCCCCGTCAGCGCGAGTAGCTCCGCCTCATTGGCAAACAGGATGTCGATCAGCCCGTCGGCGATCAGCTTGCGGAAATCGTCGCCATGGCGGCTGATGCAGAAGGTGTCCGACAGCGTGAACGCGACCTTGCGCCCCGCCTTGCGCGCCACCTCAATCGCGGCGCGCATCGCCGCGCGCGGCTCCTCGGGGTCCCACAGATAACCTTCGAGGTACAGGATGGCCGCGTCTGCGATCACCCGCCGGTCGAGCGCGGCTTCGGGCAGGAACTGCGACGCGCCGAGGAAGGTGTTCATCGTCCGCTGCCCGTCGGGCGTCACGAAGATGAGGCAGCGCGCGGTGGTCGGCTCGCCTTCCCGCGATGCGGTCGCGAAGTCGACCCCGGCGGCGCGGATGTCGTGCGCGAACACCTCGCCCAACTGGTCGTCCGCGACCTGGCCGATGAAGGCGCACTTGGCACCCATCGCCGCCATCGCCGCCACCGTATTCGCCGCCGATCCGCCCGACGCCTCCACCCCCGGCCCCATCTTGGCGTAGAGCGCGTCCGCGTCGGCGGGGGAGAAGACGAGCTGCATCGACCCCTTGGCCATCCCCTCGGCGGCGATGAACTGGTCATCGGCCTGCGAGAGCACGTCGACGATCGCATTGCCGATCGCGACGACATCGTGGCGGGGCTGGCTCATGGGGGTCTCCTGCAAGTGGCTTGTCCGCGCCCCGCCCTGCCCTTACCCGCAGGCGAGAGTGGACGGGATCGGGGGAAGCGGTGGCCCTTACCAGCATGACGAAGGCGCGCAACCGAGCGGGCGCGCTGGCGGTGGCCGCGCTGTTGAGCGGGTGCGCCGCCGCGCCGGTCGCGCCGCGCCCGGCGGCAGCGGTTGCCATACCCTATAGTGCGACCGGGCTCGAGCGCGTCATCGGCCAGCCCGCCACTGGGCTGACCCAGCTGTTCGGCCAGCCGCAGGCGGACGTGCGCGAGGGGACCGCGCGCAAGCTGCAATTCGCGGGACCGATCTGCGTGCTCGACGCGTATCTCTACCCCAAGGGCAATGCCGAGCCGGTCGTCACTTATCTCGACGCGCGCGAACCCGACGGCAGCCCGATCGACCGCGCCAGCTGCGTCGCCGCGCTCAGCCACCGCGAGCGGGCCCGCTGAGCCCGAACCGCGGGCCGGTGCGTTGAGGCCCCGAATGGAGCCGCAATGATCGCATCCCCTTATGCCTGGGCCAGCGCCGGGCTCGACGCCTGGACCTTGGGCATGGACGCCTCCGCCGTGATCGGGCTCCGCCTCGCCAAAATCGCGATCGGTGATGCGGCGGCGGCGAGCGAGGCGCAGCTGATGGTCGCGGAAAAGGTGCAGGCGGCGCTGGAGATGCAGGCGAGCCTGATGGCCGGACGGTTCGGCTCGACCCCGCTATCGGGGACGCAGGGGCTGCTAAAGCACTACGGCCGCAAGGTGCGCGCGAACAAGCGCCGGCTCGGCTAGGCGAAACAAGTAACCCCGTTCGTCCTGAGCTTGTCGAAGGACCGGCAATCAGAGTGCGCTGCGCCTGTGCTTCGACAAGCTCAGCACGAACGGGGTTAGGGGTATTGATAGTCTGGATCGTTTAAACCCGCTGTAGAATGTCGATCGCCCACCCCGCCGCCTCCGCCACCACCGGGTCGGGGTCGCTGAGGAGCGGCGTCAGCGCGGGGACGAGCTGGGCTGAGTTGCTGTTCCCCGCCGCGATTGCCGCGTTGCGGACCATGCGGTTGCGGCCGATGCGCTTGATCGGCGAGCCCGCGAAGACCTGGCGAAAGCCCGCATCGTCGAGCGCGAGCAGGTCGGCGAGCTCGGTCACCGCCAGCTCCGCGCGCGGCGCGAACGCCCGGTTCGCCGCCGCCGCCGTCGCGAACCGGTTCCACGGGCACACCGCCACGCAATCGTCGCAGCCATAGACGCGGTTACCGATCGCGCGGCGGAACTCGTGCGGGATCGGCCCGGCATGTTCGATCGTCAGGTACGAGATGCACCGCCGCGCATCGAGCCGGTAGGGCGCGGGAAACGCATCGGTCGGGCAAGCACGCCGGCACGCGTCGCACGAGCCGCAATGCGCGCTGCCCGGCGCGTCGGGGGCGAGTGCGAGCGTGGTGTAGATCGTGCCGAGGAACAGCCAGCCGCCATGCGCGCGGCTGACGAGGTTGGTGTGCTTGCCCTGCCAGCCGAGCCCCGCCGCCTCCGCCAGCGGCTTTTCCATCACCGGCGCGGTGTCGACGAACACCTTGACGTCCACCCCCGTCGCCTCGCCTATGAGCCAGCGGGCGAGCGCTTTCAGCTGGCGCTTGACCACGTCGTGATAGTCGCCGCCCTGCGCATAGACCGAAATGCGCCCGAGCTCGCCCCTCCCCGCCAGCGCCAGCGGGTCGGCGGCGGGGGCGTAGCTCATCCCCAGCGCGATCACGCTGCGCGCCTCGGGCCACAGCCCCGCCGGGCTCTCGCGATGGTGCGCGCGCGCCTCCATCCAGATCATGTCGCCGTGCATTCCTTCGGCGAGCCATTGCCGCAGCCGCTCGCCGCTGCGCGGTGCCGCATCGGCGCGCGCGACCCCGCAGGCCGCGAAGCCGAGCGCGGCGGCCTGCTCCTTCAACCTTTGCTCCAGCGGCTTGTCTTTGTTCACCTCTCCCCGCTACCACTTGCCGCCGCCGGGGGACACCGATTGCCGAACGATCTCGCCATCAGCGCCCACGGGCTCGTCAAGCGCTTCGGCGACCGGCGCGTCGTCGACGGCATGGACATCGCCGTCCCGCGCGGGGCGGTGTACGGCGTGCTCGGCCCCAACGGCGCAGGCAAGACCACGACGCTCCGGATGCTGCTCGGCATCATCGAACCCGATGCGGGCGAGCGCACCTTGCTGGGCCATCACGCCCCACGCGACGCGAGCGACCGGGTCGGCTACCTGCCCGAGGAGCGCGGGCTCTACCCGGCGATGAAGGCACGCGAGGCGATCGCGTTCATGGGCGCGCTGCGCGGCCTGCCTTGGGCGACCGGGCGCGCGCGCGCGGCGGTGCTGCTAGAACGTGCGGGGCTGGGCCATGCGGTCGATACCAAGATCAAGAAGCTGAGCAAGGGCATGGCGCAGCTCGTCCAGCTGCTCGGCTCGGTCGTCCACGAGCCCGAGCTGCTGGTGCTCGACGAGCCGTTCAGCGGGCTCGATCCGGTCAACCAGGAAGCGCTGGAGGCGCTGATCCTCGGCGAGCGGGACCGAGGCGCGACCGTGCTGTTCTCCACGCACGTCATGGCGCATGCCGAGCGGCTCTGCGACCGGCTGGCGATCATCGCGAGGGGGCGGCGGCGGTTCGAGGGCACGGTCGCCGACGCGCGCGGCACCTTGCCGATGCGGGTCCGCTACACGCCGCGTCACGCCGACGAGCAGCTGCGCGCTTTGCTCCCCGCCGACGCGCACGCGCAGGGCGAGGCGTGGCTGTTCACGCTACCGGACACCGGCGTCGAGCCGCTGCTCGCGCGGTTGATGGAAACGGGGCACGGCATCGCCGGCCTGTCGATGGAGCGGCCCGGCCTCCACGACGCGTTCGTCCGCATCGTGCAGGAGGCGGACCGATGAGCCCCGCCCGCCGCACGCTGCGCCAGACGCTGACGGTCGCCCGACGCGATTTCGTCGCCACCGTGTTCACCCCCATCTTCCTTCTGTTCCTGTTCGCGCCCGTGTTCATGGGCTCGTTCGGCGCGGTCGGCAGCCTCGGCGCGACCAACGCGATCAACAGCGGCGGCGAGCGTTCCCGGCTCGTCGCGATCGTCCCCGACCGTGACGCGCGCGCGGTGGCGAAGGCGGACGCGCGGTTGCGCGCGCTCTATCGCGGGCCGGAGGAAGCCCCCGCGGAACTCACCATACTGCGCCCCGCCGGCGACCCATTCGCGCAGGCGCGGCAGGCGTTCGCGGCCAAGAACTATGAGGCGGTAGCGGTGCTGTTCGGGCCGCTCGACCGGCCGCACATCCTGTACCGGCCCAACGCGACGCGCAGCGCGGACTATCTCGGCACGTTGGCGAGCGCGACGCTCGCCGCCGAGCGGCTGGGCGCGCCCGCGCCGCCGGTCAAGATCCCGCTGCGCGCCGCGCGCCCGACGCATGGCAGCCGCAACGCGTCCGCGTTCTTTGCGGTGTTCGGCGTATTCTTCCTGACGCTGTTCCTCGCCGGGCAGGCGGTCGGCAGCATGGCGGAGGAGCGCAACAACAAGGTGATCGAGGTGCTCGCCGCCGCCGTGCCGCTCGAATCGGTGTTCTTCGGCAAGCTGCTCGGCATGTTCGGCGTCGCGCTGGTGTTCGTGGCGTTCTGGGGGACGGCGCTGACGGTCGTGACTTCCCTGCTCCCGCCCGCGTTTGCGCAGGCGCTGGGAGAGCTGCATCCGGCGGTAGGATCAGTGTTCCCGCTGCTGTTCTTCGCCTATTTCGCTATGGCGTACATGCTGCTCGGCGCCGTGTTCCTCGGCGTCGGCGCGCAGGCGACTAGCGCGCGCGAGCTTCAGCTGCTGTCCTTGCCGATTACCATAACCCAAATTGCGATGTTCGGCCTGTCGTCGGCGGCCGCATCGCGGCCCGGGTCTGGGGTGGCGAGGTTCGCCGAGCTGTTCCCGCTCTCCTCCCCGTTCGCGATGGCGGGCCACGCCGCCAACGCACCGGAGCTTTGGCCGCACCTCCTCGCGTTGGCGTGGCAGGCGATGTGGGTGGCGATCTTCATAACGATCGGCGCGCGCGCGTTTCGGCGGGGGGTTTTGCAGTCGGGGACGGCTAAGCCGCGCTGGGTGCGGTTCGGGCGCGCGCGGAATGCGGCGGCCTGACCCGGGAGGTCACAAGTGAATAGCCGTGAGCTCGTTGACCTTTGTAGCGGAGAGATCGGCTCAGGCCACTTGCGACAACCCGGTACGAAGGTCGGACCGTGATCCGGCGCGGGGTGATCGCGTTGCTGGTTGGCGGCGCGTCGATAGCGCTGACCGGGTGTGGCGTCCCGACCAGCGCATCCTACCGCTTCCGCATGACGGTCGAGGTCGAGACACCACAGGGGCTGCGGAGCGGATCGTCGGTGATGGAGGTGCGGATCGCGCGCGGGCTGCCGATCGGCGACCTGAGCGGCGTAAGCTCGGACGTCAGGGGCGAGGCGGTTGTCGTGGACTTGCCGGACGGGCCGTTGTTCGTCTTGCTGAAGCTGCCCGACGCAGGTCCGTCGCTCCAGACCGTAGTGGGTGACGCGCTGCGCGGTCGCCGAGCGGAAACGCCCGATGCGGCGATGATCGACACGGCCGCACTCGGCTCAGCACCGCCCGGCGCATACAAGGCCGATCTGCCCCATCACCTGCCCTACTCCTACGGCAGTGTGCGGCATCCCGAGTTGAACGTCGCCTGGCCCATGATGGTCCGGTTCAAAGACCTAAGCGACCCCAAGTCGGTTGAGCGAGTCGATCCCGATGCGATTGGGGTAAGGCGCATCCGGCTGGAAACCACAACAGCACCAGTCACGACCGGCATCGCGAAGCGGTTGGCTTGGCTAGTCGGACTTCGTGGAAGCTACTTGAGCGGCCAGGCTGTAGGCGACGGAACTGCGCTTGGGCTCTATGGAGGTTTATTCAGCACAGAGGTAAGATGACGACGCAAGCGCTCGCGCTGAGGTAAGCACTCTATTGACACGAATGTCAGTATCGGCTCCAGTCTCCTCGAAGGAGAGACGCCATGGCCACGCTCGCGCCCGCGATGACGCACCCGGTCGACCGGCTCGATGTGAGCCGTGCCGAGCTCTATCGCGACGACACCTGGCAGGCCCCCTTCCGCGAGCTTCGCGAGCGCGCGCCCGTTCACCGGGTCGAGCACTCCGACTACGGCCCCTATTGGTCAGTCAGTTCCTACAAGCCGATCGTCGAGGTCGAGTCGCTCCCCGATCTGTTCTCGTCGGAAGCGGGCGGCATCACGCTTGCCGACTTCCTCCCCGAGCGCGACGTCAAGATGCCGATGTTCATCGCCATGGACCGGCCCAAGCACACCGGCCAGCGCCGCACGGTGGCGCCCGCGTTCACGCCGTCCGAGATGGCGCGGATGAGCGCCGACATCCGTCGCCGCACCGCCGACATCCTCGATGCGCTGCCCATCGGCGAACAGTTCGACTGGGTCGACACCGTCGCGATCGAGCTGACCACCCAGATGCTCGCGATCCTGTTCGACTTCCCGTGGGACGAGCGGCGCAAGCTGACCTTCTGGTCCGACTGGGCGGGCGATATCGAGCTGGTCAAGACGCCCGAGCTGCGCGCCAAGCGGCTCGAATATATGTTCGAGTGCGGGGCCTATTTCGGCAGGTTGTGGAACAGCAAGGTGGGCCGCGAGCCGACGCCCGATCTCATCTCGATGATGATCCACTCGGACGCGATGGCGGAGATGGACCAGGGCGAGTTCATCGGCAACCTCATCCTGCTGATCGTCGGCGGCAACGACACCACGCGCAATTCGATGAGCGCGGTCGCCTATGGGCTCGACCGCTTCCCCGACGCGCGCGCCCAGCTGGAGGCGGACCCGTCGCTGATCGCCAACGCGACACAGGAGATCATCCGCTGGCAGACCCCGCTCGCGCACATGCGCCGCACCGCGACCGCGGACACCGAACTGATGGGGCAGCAGATCCGTGAGGGCGACAAGCTCGCGCTCTGGTACATCTCCGCCAACCGCGACGAGAGCGTGTTCGGCGCGGACGCCCATGAGATCAGGGTCGACCGACCCAACGCGCGCCGCCACCTCGCCTTCGGGCACGGCATCCACCGCTGCGTCGGCGCGCGGCTGGCGGAACTGCAGATCGCGACGCTGCTGGAGGAGATGGCGAAGCGGCGGCTGCGCGTGAACGTCGTCGGCGAGCCGGAGCGAGTCGCGGCGTGCTTCGTGCACGGCTATCGCACGCTGCCCGTCGAGGTGACGCGCTACTGAAACCTTATCGGCGGCTGTAGCGAACCTATATCGCAACCATGGAGACGCCGATGTTCACCGACCGCCGCACCTTTCTGACGCTCGCCGGGGGCGGGGTTGTGGGGCTCGCCTTGTGGCAGCACGGCGCGGGGCAGGCGAGCGCCGCCGAGCATTTCCCGGTCACGTTGACCGACGCGCAGTGGAAGGCGAAGCTGTCGCCCGCCGCCTATGACGTGCTCCGCCAGGAGGGCACCGAAGCGCCGTACTCCAGCCCGCTCAACAGCGAGCACCGCGCGGGTGTGTTCTCGTGCAAGGGTTGCGGGCTCCCCGCCTATACCTCGCACACCAAGTTCGACAGCGGCACCGGCTGGCCGAGCTTCTGGGCGCCGCTGCCCAACGCGGTTGCGTCCAAGAGCGATAGCAGCCTGCTGATGGAGCGCACCGAGATCCACTGCCACCGCTGCGGCGGGCATCTCGGTCATGTGTTCGACGACGGCCCCAAGCCGACGGGCAAGCGCTATTGCATGAACGGCGTCGCGATGACGTTCCGGCCCGCGAAGGTGTGATCAGCCCGCGCTCACTGTGTCGTTACTCGCGAGTTCTACTTTGGCCGCGTGATCGGCATAGATGAAGCCGCGCGCGGGATAAGCGGTCAGCCCGAGCCCGCCCTGCGGCGCGTACCAGACCTTGACCTGGCTCCAGTCGCCCGCCGCCGACACGTCCACCGCGCGCACGTCGCGCTCGATCTGGCCGGGGCGCGACCAGTTGGCGTGGGTGAGCAGCACCTCGCGGTCACTGACCACCTTGGACACGGTGGCGACATGGCCGACGCGCATGTGATGCGTCGCCTCGAACGCCAGCACCGCGCCGACGCGGGGCGCATGGCCGCGCTCATACCGGCCCTCCGCCTGCGCCCACCAGGTGTTCGCGTTGCCGCGGATCTGGATGCCCGAGATCTGGCGAGCATAGGGCGCGCACTGCCAGAATTGCGCAGAGGCCGGAACCGCCGTCATCAGGGCGCACGACAACACCAGCGCAAAACGCGCTGCCAAAGCATTGAATTTCAAAGCAGGCCCCCACGGGTTCCGACTGGATGAGCGTGGGCTAGGCCAAGGAGTTAAAGAAAAACAGCCGTGCGCGGGGCGTCGCGGAACCATTCGGGACGAAGCGTGTTCTGGCGCGGATAACCTGCATCAGGACGCAGGCGATCACGGCCGTTCAGCAGCCCGTCCTGCGCCTCACGCTTGCTTGATTGCCCGCGCGCATCGGCCTAGCGCGAGCCGCATGGCTCTCGACCCGGAAACCTTCGACCAGCTGATCGACACCGTGCGCCGCTTCGTCGCCGAGCGGCTCCGCCCGCTGGAGGCGGAGGTGGAGGCGAACGACGCGGTACCCGATGCGGTGGTGCAGGAGATGCGCGACCTAGGGCTGTTCGGCCTATCGATCGCGCCCGAGTTCGGCGGGCTCGGGCTCGACATGGTCGAGGAATGCCGCGTCGCGATCGAGCTGGGGCGGACGACGCCCGCGTTCCGCTCCACCTTCGGCACCAATGTCGGCATCGGCAGCCAGGGGCTCGTCATGGCGGGCACGCCCGAGCAAAAGGCGGAATGGCTGCCGCGCATCGCCAGCGGCGAGATCATCACCAGCTTCGCGCTGACCGAGCCCGAGGTCGGCTCCGACTCCGGCTCGGTGAAAACGCGCGCGGTGAGGGACGGTGACGTGTACCGCCTCACCGGCACCAAGCGCTACATCACCAATGCGGACAAGGCGCAGCTGT
>CAXTTU010000040.1:0-15214 GCA_964247225.1 uncultured Sphingomonas sp.
GTCGACGCTGCTGACGCTGCTGATCGTCCCCGCCGCGTTCAGCCTTGCGGTCGGCATCGAGCAGTGGGTCGGGCCGCGGCTCGGGCGGCGGTTGCTCAGCTATCGGCCCGGCGACGACGGCTCGACCGTGATCGGCCCGATCGACCGTCCCGGCGCGATCGGTTATGGCGACGCGCCCGCGGCGGCGGAGTAAGCGCGTCGGGAGCGGGGGAGGGGTGAACTTCCGCGCGCCTCGGGTATTGGTTCGACGATGCGCGCGCCCCTCCGTTCCGTCCCGCGCGCCTCGTCCCTAGCGCGCGAGGCACCGCCGCCCGAGCTCCGGCGGATGCGCGTGGTCGCGACGGGGCTGCTCCTGTTCATGGCGGCGCTGTTCGTGATCGCGCGGGCGATAGAGCCCTCCTTCGGCTGGGCCGGGTTCGTGCGCGCGTTCGCCGAAGCGGGGATGGTCGGCGGCATGGCCGACTGGTTCGCGGTCACCGCGCTGTTCAGGCACCCGCTCGGCCTCCCCATCCCGCACACCGCCATCGTGCCGCGCAACAAGGACCGGATCGGCGATACGCTCGCCACCTTCCTGCGCGACAATTTCCTGATCCCGCGCGTGATCGCGCGTCGCTCGCACCGGCTCGATGTCGCGGGCGCGGTCGCGCGCTGGCTGACCGATCCGCCCGAGGGCGCGGGCGGCCGCTTTCGCCAGGGCGCGTCGAAGCTGGTCGCGACGATGCTGGAAGCACTCGACCCGCGCGAGCTCGGCGGAATGCTCAAGGCGGCGGTCGGCAAGCGGCTCCACGAGACGGAGATCGCGCCGATCCTCGCGCAGCTGATGGCGGCGGCGATGGCGGAAGGGCGGCACAAGCCGCTGCTCGACGCCGCGATCCGCTGGGCGGCGAACGCGGTGGCGGCGAACGAGCACCTCATTCGCCAGCTCGTCAACGAACGGGGCGGCTCGATCCTGCGCTGGACGGGACTCGACCGCGAAGTGTCCAATCGCCTGATCAGCGCGCTCGACAAGCTGCTCTCCGAGATGGCGGTCAACCCCGACCATCCGCTGCGCCTTCGCGCGGAGGAGGGGCTGGAGACGTTCGCGACCGACCTGCGCGACAATGAAGGGCTGCGCGCGCGCGTCGAGACGATCAAGAACGAACTGATCGCCAATCCCGCGATGCAGCGCTGGCTCGATGGCTTGTGGGAACAGGCGCGCGCGCTGCTGCTCGGGATCGCGCGCGATCCGGAGCGGGCGATGGCGGGGCGGCTCGGCGAGACGCTGCGCCAGATCGGTGAAACGCTCCGCCGCGACCGGCGGCTGGCGCTGCGGATCAACCGATTCACCCGCCGCGCGCTGGTCGGCGTCGCGGCGGACTATGGCGACGGCATCGTCCGGCTGGTGTCGGAAACGGTGCGCGGCTGGGACGCGAACACGATCACGCGGCGGCTGGAGAACCAGGTCGGCAAGGACCTGCAATTCATTCGCATCAACGGCACGCTGGTCGGCGGGCTGGTCGGGCTCGGCATCCACATCGTCGACGTGCTGATCTAGGCGGGAGGCTTGCCCCCCGCGCCCGATTGCCGCAAGGGCGAGGGCGGATGAGCGACATGGCCGATTTCGCCGAGGAGGGCGCGGGAGACGCGCGGGTGCTGCGCTTTTCGGGCGACCTGTCGCTGGCCAAGCTCGGCGCGCTGCCCAAGCGCCTGCACGACTATGCGGGCGCGGTGAGCGCGGTCGATCTGTCGGGCGTCGAGCGGATCGACACGGTCGGCGCGTGGGTGGTCCACCGCTTCGCGGTCGAGCACCAGGCGCGGGTCGACGGGCTGGCGGGCGACAAGCAGCATCTGTTCGCGCAGGTCGAGAATGCCGACCAGCCGGTCGCCATGCGCGCCGTTCGCCCGCAGGCGTTCATCCGCGTCCTCGGTGAAGTGGGCGACGCCGCGACCACCGCCGCGCGAACGATGCTGGGGCTGCTCGGCTTCATGGGCGCGACCGCAATCGCCGCGGGCGGGGTGATCCGCAGCATCTGGCACCCGCCCCGGCGTTTCCGCTTCAACGCCGTGGTGCAGGAGTTCGAGGCGGTCGGCGTTACCGCGCTGGCGATCATCGGGTTGATGAGCTTTCTGATCGGCGTCGTCATCGCGCAGCAGGGTGCGGTGCAGCTCCAGCAGTTCGGCGCGGAAGTCTATACGATCAACCTGGTCGGACGCCTGACCTTGCGCGAACTGGGCGTGTTGATGACCGCGATCATGGTCGCGGGCCGCTCCGGCTCCGCCTTTGCCGCGCAGATCGGCACCATGAAGCTGACGGAGGAGGTCGACGCGATGCGCGTCATCGGCGTGTCGCCGATGGAGGCGCTGGTGCTGCCGCGCACGCTCGCCGCGATCCTGACGATGCCGCTGCTCGGCTTCTATGCCTCGCTCTGGTCCATCGTCGGCGGCGGGCTGTTGTGCTGGATCTCGCTCAACATCCCGCCCGTCACCTTTATAGAGCGTATCCGCGAGGTGGTGCCGATCACCGATCTCTATGTCGGACTGATCAAGGCGCCCGTGTTCGGCGCGATCATCGCCATCGCCGGTTGTTACCAGGGCATGCAGGTCGAGGCGGACGCGGAGCAGGTCGGCCGGCGCACCACCGCGGCGGTGGTGCAGGGCATCTTCATGGTGATCGTGATCGACGCCTTTTTTGCGGTGTTCTTCGAGAAGATCGGCTGGCTGTGATCGACGCGCAAGCCGACCCGATCATCCGCGTGCGCGGCCTCAAGAACGCGTTTGGCGAGCAGGTCGTGCATGACGCGCTCGACCTTGACGTGCGGCGTGGCGAGATCCTCGGCGTGGTCGGCGGATCGGGCACCGGCAAGTCGGTGCTGATGCGCTCGATCATCGGGCTCCAGCGCCCGGTCGAGGGCGAGGTGACGGTGTTCGGCGAGCCGACGCTCGACCGCGACGAACGCGACGCGATCGAGATCCGCAAGCGCTGGGGCGTGCTGTTCCAGGGCGGGGCGCTGTTCTCGACGCTGACGGTCGCGGAGAATGTCGAGGTGCCGCTGCGCGAGTTCTACCCCGATCTCGACCTTGCGCTGATCGACGGGATCGCGTCGTACAAAGTGGTGATGACCGGACTGCCCGCCGACGCCGGGCCGAAATACCCGGCCGAACTGTCGGGCGGGATGCGGAAGCGCGCGGGGCTGGCGCGCGCGCTGGCGCTCGACCCGGAGCTGTTGTTCCTCGACGAGCCGACCGCGGGGCTCGACCCGATCGGCGCGGCGGCGTTCGACGACCTCACGCAGTCGCTCCAGAAGACGCTGGGGCTGACGGTGTTCCTGATCACGCACGACCTCGACACGCTGTATGCGATCTGCGACCGGGTGGCGGTGCTGGCGGACAAAAGAGTGATCGCGGTGGGGACGATCCCCGAACTGCTCGCGCTCGACCATCCGTGGATCCAGGAATATTTCAACGGCCCGCGCGGCCGCGCGGCGGTGGCCACCAAAGAAGCGCACGAGAACAAGGCGGCGAGCTGATGGAAACCCGGTCCAATCACGTTCTGGTCGGCGCGGTGGTGCTGGCGCTGCTGGCGGCGCTCGCGCTGTTCACGATCTGGCTCGCGCAGGTCGGCGGGACGCACCAGAAGGAATATGACATCTTCTACCGCCAGGCGGTGGACGGCCTCGCCAAGGGTTCGATCGTCACCTATTCGGGCGTCACCACGGGGCAGGTCAAGGACATCTCGATTTGGAAGGACGACCCGCAGTTCGTGCGCGTCCGCATCCAGGTCAACGACCAGACCCCCATCCTGACCACCACGCTCGCGAGCATCCAAGGCAGCTTTACGGGGACGAGCAACGTCTCGCTCGGCGGCGGCAAGAAGGGCGATGCGCCGCTGGTGTGCCCGGAGCAGAACCCGCTTAGTGCATGCCCGAACGGTGTGCCCGTGATTCCGACGAGGCCGGGCGGGATCGGCGCGATTCTCAACGCCGCGCCCGAGCTGCTCGAACGGCTGTCAACGCTGACCGAGCGGCTGACCGGCCTGCTGACCGACAAGAACCAGGGCTCGATCGCGAGCATTCTCCAGAACACCAATCAGATGACCAAGGCGTTCGCGGATCGTGCGCCCGAGATCGCCGCGACGATCGCCGAGACCCGCGTCGCGATCGCGCAGGCGGGGACGGCGGCCAAGCAGATCGGCGACCTCGCCCAGACCTCGAACGGGGTGCTGTCGCAGGACGTCAAGCCGACGATCGCCAACCTCAACCAGACGATCGCGGCCGCGAGGAAGAGCACGGACGCGCTCAACGCCACGCTGGGCGACGCGCGACCGGGGCTGCAGGCGTTCAGCAAGCAGACGGTGCCGGAGGTCGGGCAGCTGGTCCACGACCTGCGCGATACCGCGCAGTCGCTGTCCTCGATCGCCAACAAGGTCGACCAGCAGGGGGCGGGTTCGCTGATCGGCTCTCCCAAACTGCCGGACTATAAGGGCAAGCGCAAATGAGGACTCATGCCAAGACGCTCGCGCTGGTGCTGCCGCTCGCGCTGGCCGGGTGCATCAGCTTCGGCGCGAAGCCGCCGCCCTCCTTGCTGACGCTGGAGACCACCGCGCAGGTGCCGGTGGGCCAGCCGCAGGTCGCGCTGGCCGCGCCGGGGACGACGCGCTCGACGCTGTCGCTTGGCGGGCAACCGGTGGCGAGCGTCACCAACGGCCCGGTCGCGGGCGGCAATTCGATCACCGTCGCGACGATCAATGCGACGCAGGAGATCGCCACCAACCGCGTCCCGGTGCAATCGACCCCGACCAGCGTCGCCTACATCAAGAACGCGATCTGGGTAGAGCCGCCCGCGCGCGCCTTTGCCCGCGTGCTCGGCGACACGCTGACCGCGCGCACGGGACGCGTCGTGCTGAGTTCCGCCCAGTCGTTCCAGACCGGCGCGGCGCAGCTGACCGGCGACCTGCGCTCGTTCGGCATCGACGCTGCGACGCAATCGGCGGTGGTGGTGTTCGACGCGGCGCTGGTCCGCGCGTCGGGCGGCGGTGCGATCGAGAAGCAGCGCTTCGAAGCGCGGGTGCCGGTCGCGGCGATCGACCCGGCGAACGCGGGCGTAGGGCTGAACGCGGCGGCGAACCAGGTCGCGGCGCAGGTGGCGGACTGGGTGGGAAGATAAGCCCCACAAAGTGATACTTTGTGGGGACCGCCCCGGGCGGGTGGTCTCCTCAGACTTTCTCCAAATCCGTCACCCCGGCCTTATGCCGGGGCCCATCCGTCCCCGCGTGGTTCTCGCTTGTGAGTACCCGCGAATGATGCAGCTGGCTTCGACCGTCTGACGGCATCGACTACCGTGGCGGGTACGCTCAGAACGTAACCACGCGGAGACGGTTGGACCCCGGAACAAGTCCGGGGTGACGGGGAGGGGATGGGTCCCCTACTTCGCCCCGACCCGCCGCGTCGCCAGCGGCACGTCGCACACGTCGACCCCGCCCAGCCCCACCGTCGGCGGCTTGGCGTGCGCGCGGGCGTCGATCAGCGCGGCGTAGCGGGGGTTGTCGGCGGCGCGGTATTCATAGCGCGGGCGGGTCGCCATAGGCAGGTCGCTTGCCAGCCGGACGCTGACGATCGGGGTACGCTCGCCGGCGGTCGCGTACATGCCCATTGGCGCGTCGCTGCGCGGCAGGGCGGAAAGGTACTGCATGCCCTCGATCACCCGCCCAACCACGGTATAGTTGCGGTCGAGCCGCCGTCCCGCGCCGCCGATCATCGCGAACAGCTCGCCCCCGCTGCCCGTATCGGGCGCGGCGTCGCGCGCGACCCCGACGGTGGCGTAGCAATGTGCGAGCCACGTCGCCGGCCCGTCGCTCGCCACCGCCCAGCCGTCGGCGGTGATGCCCGACGCGGTCGAATAGGCGTCCGATCGCGCTAGGCGTTGCGCGGGGTGGATCGTGGCAGGCAGATCATATTCCGCTGCCGGCGCCTTCGCGACACCGGGGGGCAGCGGCTTCTCCTCCGCGTCGGTCGGCGCGCCGCCCCATTGCGCGACCCAATTCTCCTGGACGCGATACACCGACGTGCCGTCCCACCAATGCGCGCGGGCGAGGCGGCGGACATTGGCGACGTGCTCGGGCGCGTAGCCGGGCGCGAGGCGAATGATCACCCTGCGCCCGCCCGCAAGCTCCATCACCATCAGCTCGTCATCGGGGATCGCGCGCCAGTCCGCGAGCACCGAGTCGGCGGGGGAGGGCGCGGCCTGGAGCGCGGCGGCGAGGAGCAGGGCGAGGATCATCGCGCCAAGCTGCACGAGCGACCGCGCCCGCGCAACCGCCGCGGGGCTTGCGTCGTTACGAGCCCGACGCAATGGAAGGGATAGATGATGGACATCTCCAACGGATCGGTGGTCGAGCGGATCGCGCGAGTGCTCGCGGGCCAGCGGATCAGCGCCAACGCGCAAGGTGACGCGGAGTCGGCGGGTCGCCTTGTCGACAATGAATGGCGCGAGCATCTGATGGACGCGGTGGCGGTGCTCCGGACGCTACGGGAGCCTGACCACCGCATGGCGGCGGCGGGCGATGTCGTGGTGTGGGAGCGGATGATCATGGCGGCGCTGGAGGAGACCAAGCCGGAGACGGTGGTGATGTAGGGAGGAGCAAGCAGTTTGCCGGACTGCTTCGGCGGACAATGGCCTCACTTGCGCTTGGCGGTGAGTGACCGCGCTTTCTTTACCAACTGTCACCCCGGACTTGTTCCGGGGTCCAACCCACCGCGCGTGTTTACGTTGACGACCAATATGCTGCCGCCCACACAACGTCCCCTCAAGCCGTAAGCGCGCGGGGACGGTTGGACCCCGGCACAAGGCCGGGGTGACGGCTCAGAACTGGTGCGGCGCTGCTCCCTGCTCCCCGCTGCCGCAGTCCCCGAACACCGCCGCGCGCTTCTCAATATTGGCGCGCACCGCCTCGATCTGGTTGGGGGAGCGTAGCAGGAGCAGTTGCTCGTCGCTCTCCGCCTGGAGCAGCGCGGGGGCGTCCGCGTCCGCCGCCCGGGTGATCAGCCGCTTGGCGGCGCGGATCGCGTACGGGTTGCGGCTCGCGATCTCCCCCGCCAGCGCCAGCGCCGCCGCGCGCGGATCGTCCGCCAGCCGGGTCACGAAGCCGAGCCGCTCCGCCTCGTCAGCTCCGAACTCGCGCGCGGTGTAGGTCAGCTCGCGCAGGTAATCGTCGCGCACGCTGGTGCGCCACAGCGCCATCCCCGCCATGTCGGGGACGATGCCCCAGTGGAGTTCGCGCACCGCGAAGCGCGCGTCCGGGTGCGCGATGCGGACGTCCGCGCCCGCCGCGATCTGCAACCCGCCGCCGAATGCGATGCCGTGCACCGCCGCGATCACCGGCACGCCGAGCGCGCGCCAGCCCCAGGCGACATGCTGCGGCAGGTTCGCCGGGCCATGCGTGCGGGGCCCGAGCGAATTGCCCGACCCGCCCGCCGCCATGCTCGCCATGTCGAGGCCCGCACAGAACGCGCGCCCTTCGCCTGACAACACGACGCAGCGCAGGCTGGGCGTCGCGTCCAGCGTCGCCAGCGCGTCCGCAATCCCGGCGAACATCGCCGGGTCGAGCGCGTTCATCTTGTCCGCGCGGTTGAGCCGCACATCGGCCACCCCGTCCGCGATCGCGATCACCACCCGCTCGGTCATGTCCGTCTCCCTCGCGCGGCGGTGTAGCCGCTCGCTTGGCGCGCGGGAACGGGGTGTGTAGGCGGCACGCATGAGCTTCGATGTCGAGCGCCTCCTGTCCCATCGTCTCGGCCATGGCAGCCGGCTCGGCATCGCGTTTCACGCGCAGGGCGACGACTGGGCGGAGCTGGCGCTGCCCTACCGCGAGGAGCTGATCGGCGACCCCGCGACGGGGGTGCTCGCCTCGGGGCCGATCGTGACGCTGATGGATATCGCGACGAGCTGTGGGGTGTGGCGGCGGCGCGGCAAGTTCGTGGCGCAGGCGACGCTCGACCTGCGCGTCGATTATCTCCGTGCGGCGCGCCCGGGCGCGACGGTGATCGGGCGCGGCGAATGCTACCGGATCGCACGCTCGGTCGCGTTCGTGCGGGGGTGCGCGCATGACGGCGACCCGTCGGACCTCGTCGCGCATGTCGCGGGCACGTTCATGGTGACCGAATGACCGCGCTGCCTCCCTTCGCGGCCGTGCTCGGCGCGAGCGTCGAAGCGGACGCGGGCACGGGCGAAGATGGGGCACCGGTGCTGCTGATGCCGTTCGGCACGGCGGTGATGGGGCGACCGGGGTTCCTCCACGGCGGCGCGCTCGCCGGGCTGCTCGAGATGGCGGCGATCGTCGGGGTGCAGCGCGCGCTGGCGGAGGATGGCGGCGGGCGGGTCAAGCCGATCAACGTCACCGTCGACTATCGCCGCGGCGGGCGCGAAAAGGACACGCGCGCGGTGGGCGTGGTGACCCGGCTGGGCACGCGGGTCGCCAATGTCGACGCGGTCGCGTGGCAGGACGACCGCGCGAGCCCGATCGCGACCGCGAGGTTCAATTTCCTGGTGGTGCGGGAGTAGGAAGCTAGAAGCCTGTGAAGGCTATCGTCATCCCGGGCTCGACCCGGGGTCCCGCTTCTTTTCACCGCTCGCAAGCAGAAGCGGGACCCCGGATCAAGTCCGGGGTGACGGATGAGAGGCGTCGGTCGGGTCAGCTCATCGCGCTCGTGCTCACTTCGGCGTCAGCCGCAGCAGCTTGCCTTCGTCGGTCAGCAGCAGGATCGCGCCGTCGGGCGCCTCGATCAAATCGCGCAGGCGTGTGTCCAGCGCCCACTGGTCACCCGGCGTCGCGTGGTCGCCTTGCAGGTTGACGCGGACCAGCGTCTGCCCCGCCAGCCCGGTGATGAACGCGGAGCCGCGCCATTGCGGGAACAGCTTGCCCCCATAGATCATCAGCCCGCTCGGCGCGATCGACGGGTTCCACCACAGCTTGGGGGCCTCATAGCCGTCACCCGCGCGATGCGCGGGGATCGGCACACCGTCATAATTGGTGGCATTGGACGCGTTGGGCCAGCCGTAATTGCGCCCGGGCAGGATGAGGTTGAGCTCGTCCCCACCCTTGGGACCCATCTCGATCTCCCATAGCCGCCCGGCGCTGTCGAACTGCAGCCCATAGGGGTTGCGGTGGCCGAGACTCCAGGTCTCGGCGGGGGTGATGTTGGGGCGGCGCGCGGGGACGGTGCGGCCGTGCAGCGTCTTGGCGACGGCGGTGTCCTTGGGCGGATCGGTGACCGCGACCGTCGGTGCGCCGAGCTTGCCGTGGCCGGGGTTGCCGGGCCAGGGCTGGCCGTCGAGCGTCAGGTGGAGGATCTTGCCCAGCGCCTGATCCGGGTCCTGCGCGGGGGTGAAACGCTGGCGCTCGCCCGAGGACAGGAACAGCGACTTGCCGTCGGGCGCAAAGGCGATCACCGCGCCGAACTGCCCACCCTCGCCCGCGGAGCCCGAGCGCCAGAGTACCGTGACGTTGCGTAGCTGCGCGCCGTCGAGCACCGCGCGCGCCATCGCCAGCTGGCTGCCGTTGGCGGCGGCTTCGGAATAGGTGAGGTATATGAGGTGGCTGCGCGCGAAGTCGGGCGCGGCGATCACGTCGAGCAGCCCGCCCTGGTCGACCTCGGCCACCTTGGGCACGCCCGCGATCGTCTGCACCGCGCCGCTCGGCGAGCGGAGCTTGAGCACGCCCGCCTTTTCCGTCACCAGCAGGCGACCGTCGGGCAGGAAGGTCATCGCGAACGGCGTGTCGAACGTCCCGATCGTCTCCACGCGGAACGGGAGCGCGTGCGACGCGGGCAGGTTGGCGCGGCCCGGCACGGCGGGCGGCGGCGAGGAGCTCTGGGCGGAGCAGGCGGCGCTGGCGAGGAGCAGCCCGGCGAAAGCGGCAATGCGGATCATGGCGGGAGGCTAGCCTCGAAAGCGCGGTTGCGCCAGCGCGCGTCGCCGGTTGCGTGAAAGGCACACCGGGCGAAAAACGGCGATGGCCACAATCGTCCGCTTGACGGTGGTTAACGGCGCAATAATCCTGACCGCACGGCGACGCTTGCTCGCCCAAGGGGGAATATAGATGCCGAACACGATGCCGCGCGCCCGCCATATCCTGCGGGCCGGGTTCCTAGTTTCCAGCGCACTGACCGCGCTTTCGGGCAGCGCGGGTGCGCAGACGGCACCGGACGGCTCGACGCTCGACCCCGCGATCGTGGTGACGCCGCCCGCGACGCCCGGCTCGGCGGTGGACCCCAAGAACATCACCGGCGTCGGCCAGATGATCATCGACGAGCAGAACGGCTATCTCGGGCTCTGCACGGGCACGCTGATCAACCCGCGCACGGTGATCCTCGCGGCGCATTGCGTCAACGAGAACCCGGCGGGCACCGGCTTCCAGAACCCGTGGGGCTATGGCGCGCAGTTCGGCGGGATACCGCTCGCGTTCGGGTTCAGCGCCAACAACAACGCCGCGGGCAACTCCGCCGTCGGACAGTATTTGCGCGGCGCGCTCAAATATCAGAGCAACCCGGGCAACTTCCTCTACAACGCCAACCAGGTCGTCTACAATCCTGACTCGACCCGGCTCGGCATCTCGCAGAACTTCCTGCAGGGCGATGTCGCGCTGGTGACGCTCGACACGCCGGTGAAAAACGTGCCGACCTGGACCCTGCTGTTCTCGCAGCTGCCCGGGCCGGCCGCGATCAACGACACGACCGGTACCGGCTACCATGTCACCATCGACGGCTATGGCACCAACGGCGTCGGCCCGACGGGCGCGGTGGGCGGGATCGACTATCGCCGACGGCTGGCGGAAAATTATATCGGCCTGCTCGGCTCGCTCGACGACCAGGACAAGTTCCTGTTCGGTCAGCCCGATGGCTTGCCGCAGAACCTGTACCAGATCGACTTCGACAGCCCCAACCACAGCAATCGTTACGACTTCAATGTCTTCAAGGACAATGCGCTGCCCAATGAGGGCACGACCGGGCCGGGCGATTCGGGAGGCCCGCTGATCCTCGACAGGACGTTCAGCAAGCCGACGGTGATCGCGGTGCTGTCGGGCGGCGACCGGTTCTATGGCGCGCAGCCGAACGGCTCGTACGGCACCACCGCGTTTTACCAGCCGCTCTACCTGTTCTGGGACTATATCGCCGCCAACAACCCGTACCGTTATGTGAGCGCGCTGGCGGGTGACGGGGCGTGGACCGATCCGACCCATTGGGTGACGAACCTCGACCCCGCCTATCAGATCATCAGCGGCGGGCAGCTCGTGAACGGCGTGCCGACGGTGCCGGGCGCGGGCATCACGGGGACGAGCGGCAAGTTCGGGCAGGTCTGCTTCCGGAACGATTGCCTGGATGTCAGCAACGGCAAGGAATATGTGAACGGCGTCGCGATCAGCGCCGGGCAGCAGCCCGCGCAGGATGGGGGCCAGGGGACGCAGGTCGTCTCGCGGCTTGCGACCGATACAAGGTCGGACAGGGCCGTGATCTCGGTCGGCGCGGCGGGCGGGCTCGGGCTGGGCTCCAACCTCAGCGCGGACGACGCAAAGGTGTCGAGCGCTTCGATCGGCACGGACGCGAGCGGCACGCAAGGGACGCAGGTCCAGTCGGTCGCCGCCGTCCTGCCCGCGCCGACGCTCGCCAACGGCCTGCCGGGCGCGACCAACTTCGTGCCCAACAATATCGACCCCAACCCGGTGACCAGGACCAACGCGCGCTATTACGACGTGTCGCTGTCCGCGACGGGCACCACCACGCTCTCCTCGGCGGTGACGATTGACCATTTCAGCATCACCGGTAGCGGCGCGAAGCTGACGGTCGCGCCGGGCGCGGCGCTGACGGCGCTGATGGAGATCGACCAGACGACGGGGCTCGTCACCAACAACGGCACGGTGACGACGCTGGGCGATTATTTCCTCATGGGCGGTGGTATCCAGGGGACGGGCAGGTTCAACCAGGGCTTCTTCACCAGCGCAGCGGGGATGATCGCGCCCGGGACGCTGGGCACGATCGGTACGCTCAGCTTTGGCGGCAATCTGATCCTGTCGTCGGGCAACATCCTGCTGATGGACCTGGGCGGCGGGCAATCGTCCGACCTCGTCTCGGTGGTGGCGGGCTCGGGCCAGCCGGGCATCGCCAATATCGGCGGCGCCGTCGGCTTCGGAGCCGTCGCTGGCGGCACGATCCGCTATAACGACCTGTACACGATCCTGACCGCGCAGGGCGGCGTCACCGGCACGTTCGCTGCGCCGAGCGCGCTGTCGGCGATCCTCAGCCCGAAGTTCCTGTACGGCACCAATGCGGTGCAGGTGCAGATACTTGCCGGGCAGTACCGCAATGTCGTCTCGGCCAGTTCGCCGGTGCAGGTCGCCTATGCCAACCTGCTCGATCAGAACCGGGCGGGAAGCTATGCCAACTTGTCCGCGCTGTACGGGCCGCTCGACCTTCAGAACGCGGCAACGATCCAGTCCACGCTGGAGAGCTGGGCGCCGCGCAACAAGACTCTCGACGTGTCGCTTGGCACGGTGGCGCTCGACAATATGGACCGCTTCTACCGTGAGCGGATTGCGGTGATGGGCGGCTCCAACGGCGGCATGGGCGCGCTGACGATGGTCGGCCAGCCGGTGCAGCTCGCCGCCGCCGCCGCGATCAACCTGCCCGGGCAGGTGCAGATGGCGAACGACTCGCCCGCGACCACCCAGACCGCGACCAGGCTGCCCGACAACGTCGCCGCGTATCTCGCGGGCGGCTATCTCGACGGGCACAGCCAGCCGATGAGCACCGCCGTGCCGATGGGCGGGCATGACCGGTTCGACGGCTATTATCTCGCGGGCGGCGTCGAGGTGACGGTGGACCCGCGCGCGACGGTGGGCCTCGCCTTTTCCTACTCGCAGCTCTCGGGCACCACGTCGCAAGCGGGGCAGCAGTCGCGCGCGCACCTTTACCAGGGCGCGCTCTACGGCAAGTTCGACGCGGGCCACCACCTCACGATCGACGAACTCCTCACCGCGGGCGAGTTCCAGCTGCGCGACGTGCGCGGCGCGAGCCTGGTGGGCAGCAACTACACGCTGACCAACAGCGACCGGTCGCTCGCATTGACGAGCGAGCTGGGCGTCGCGGCCGATGTGCCCGCCGGGCGGATCACCCTTGGTCCGCGCGTGTCGGTGCGCACCAGCAATATCGGGTTCTCCCGTACCGCCGAAAGCGGCGGGCCGATGGCGCTGGCCTATAACCTGCGCGATTACTCCAGCCTCGAGGGGCGGGCGGGGCTGAGACTTGGCGGCGGCGACCGGATCAAGCCGTATCTGTCGGCCTATTACGTCCACGATTTCCTCAACCGGCCCGGCGCGTTCGTCGCCAACTTCACCGGCGGGTTTGGCCCGGGCGCGGTGTTCGCGCTCAATAGGCAGGACCATGACTGGGGCGAGATTTCCGGCGGGCTGAGCGTGCACACGCGCGGCGTCGACCTGTCGGTCGCCGCCGACACCACGGTGGAACGCAAGGATGTCAGCAACCAGAGCTATCGCGGCGCGGTGACCTTTCACTTCTGAGAGGGGCCATCTCTGAAGCCAGGGAGCGGGTCGGCGACGGCCCGCTCGCTCGCGCGACAAGGGCGCTTGCCGGACGGCGAGCGCTGGGCTATGGCGCCAATGCGTTTCTCACACATCGCTGGTGGTGTTGAGGTCGGTGCCTTCGGGCTCCGGCGGCGCGCCGGTGTGTTTGGGAGCAAGAGATTTGGCGGACATCGCCGCGTTGACCGAGCTGATCGAACCCGAAGCGCGCGCCCTCGGCTTCGCGCTGGTGCGCGTCCGGCTGTTCGGCACGGCGGGCGGGCGCACGTTGCAGGTGATGGCGGAGCGGCCCGACACGCGCCAGCTGACGATCGACGACTGTTCGGAGCTGTCGCGGCGCGTGTCCGACCGGCTCGACGAGGCGGACCCGATAGAGGGCGAGTACCGGCTGGAGGTGAGCTCGCCGGGGATCGATCGACCGTTGACCCGGCGGCAGGACTTCGCGGACTGGCGCGGGCATGAGGCGCGCGTCACGCTCGTCGAGCCGATCGACGGGCGCAAGCAGTTCAAGGGCGTGCTCGCCGGGGTCGATCCGGAGGGCGTGGTGGCGATCGATCTTGGCCGCGACGCGCACGCCTATCTGCCGTTCGACCGGATTGCCGACGCCAAGTTGGTGCTCACCGACAAGCTGATCGCCGCCACGCAACCGCTCTCGACCGCGGGCGCGGAAGAACTCGAAGACGAACCGGCGGACGACGCCGAAGAAGAGGAACTGAATTGATGGCCGCCCCCAATTTTTCTGGCGCCTCCACCGGCATCGCCACCGCCAATCGCGCCGAGCTGATCGCGATCGCCAATTCGGTCGCGACGGAGAAGATGATCGACCGCGGTATCGTCATCGAGGCGATGGAGGATGCGATCCAGCGCGCGGCCAAGAACC
Source organism: uncultured Sphingomonas sp. (assembly GCA_964247225.1). Taxonomy (GTDB): domain Bacteria; phylum Pseudomonadota; class Alphaproteobacteria; order Sphingomonadales; family Sphingomonadaceae; genus Sphingomonas. Next base: position 14,448 of record CAXTTU010000040.1, read on the forward strand.
GTTACGGCGCGGAGAACGACATTCGCGCCAAGCTCGACCCGCAGACCGGCGACCTGCGCCTGTGGCGCGTGGTCGAGGTGGTCGAGGCGGTGGACAATTATTTCACGCAGATCGACGTCGCGCAGGCGCAGAAGCTGCAGCCGGGCGCGACCGTCGGCGACTATATCGTCGATCCGCTGCCCCCGATCGAGTTCGGGCGCATCCAGGCGCAGGCGTCCAAGCAGATCATCTTCCAGAAGGTCCGCGACGCCGAGCGCGAGCGGCAATATGGCGAGTTCAAGGACCGCGTCGGCGAGATCATCACGGGCGTCGTCAAGCGCGTCGAGTTCGGGCACATCGTCGTCGACCTCGGCCGCGCGGAGGGGGTGATTCGCCGCGATCAGCAGATCCCGCGCGAGGTGGTGCGCGTCAACGACCGCATCCGCAGCCTCATCCTCAAGGTCGTGCGCGAGAACCGCGGGCCGCAAATCTTTCTCAGCCGCGCGCATCCCGACTTCATGAAGAAGCTGTTCGCGCAGGAGGTGCCCGAAATCTATGACGGCATCATCACCATCCAGGCGGCCGCTCGTGACCCCGGGTCGCGCGCGAAAATCGGCGTGATCAGCCGCGACTCGTCCATCGACCCGGTCGGCGCGTGCGTCGGCATGAAGGGCTCCAGAGTGCAGGCGGTCGTGCAGGAGATGCAGGGCGAGAAGATCGACATCATCCCCTGGTCGCCCGACGTCGCGACCTTCGTCGTCAACGCGCTCCAGCCCGCATCCGTCAGC
>CAXTTU010000041.1:0-9926 GCA_964247225.1 uncultured Sphingomonas sp.
TGCGCGAGCTGTTTGCGTTCGGCGCGATGCAGACCGACCCCAATTTCGCCAACTATCGCTACCAGCCCGAGACGGGGCGGCTGGCGCTGCTCGATTTCGGCGCAGCGCGGGCGGTGTCGGCGGAGACGAGCGAGGCGTACGCGCGCGTGCTCAGCGCGGCGCTGGCGAACGACCGCGACGCGGTGCGGGAGGCGGCGGTGGCGGGCGGGTTCCTCGGCGAGGCGGCGGTGGCGACGCATCGCGCGCTGGTCGACCGGCTGATCGACGTGGTGCTGGCCGAGGTCCACCGCCCCGGCCCGCTCGACTTCGGCGACCGCGCGTTCATCGGCGTGCTGCGCGAGGAGGGCGCGGCGCTCGCGGGCGATCGCGCGACCTGGCACGTCCCCCCAATCGGCACCCTGCTCGTCCAGCGCAAGATCAGCGGCACCGCCTTGCTCGCCGCGCGGCTCAGGGCGCGGGTCAACGTGCGCTCGATGCTGGAAGCGGCGCTCGCTCGACGGAACGAGGGGGCGACTCCGGCGCTTTGACCCTTACGCCAAGGAGCTGTAACCATGCCGACCGACAAGACCGCCACGCTGTACCGGATGGTGCTTCCCGACCACACCTGCCCGTTCGGCGTCCGCGCCAAGGCGATGCTGGAGTCCGCGGGCTACGAGATTGACGAGCACATCCTGCGCTCGCGCGAGGAAACGGACGCATTCGAGGCGGAGCAGGGCGTCACCACCACCCCGCAGATCTTCATCAATGGCGAGCGCGTGGGCGGGAGCGACGAGCTGGAACGCTATCTCGCCGCTTCCTGAGGGGTTGATCCTCCCCATTCATGGGGAGGGGGACCGTTCGGCAAAGCCGAATGGTGGAGGGGGCCCGCTCCAGAGCGCACCGTCTCGGGGCAACCGCCCCTCCACCATGCCTTCGGCATGGTTCCCCTCCCCGTGAACGGGGAGGAGCGAAGTAGGACAGCACGCGCCTCGACCCGAAGCCTATACCCGCCGCGCCCCCGCCTCGCGCACGGCGGCGAGCGTCGGCCAGCCGTTGACCGCCATCAGCAGGTCCGCTTCCGCCAGCAGGCAGCGCAGCACATGCGCGCATCCCGCCGCACCGTCGAGCGCGAGGCCGTAACTGTACGGTCGCCCGACCCCAACCATGTGCGCGCCGAGCGCGACCGCCTTGATCACATCCGTCCCCGACCGGATGCCGGAGTCGAACAGCACGGGCACGCTCCCCGCCGCCTCGACCACCCCGGGCAACAGGTCGATCGCGGCGATGCCGCCATTCGCCTGCCGCCCGCCATGGTTGGAGCAATAGATCGCGTCCGCCCCGCCATCGACCGCGCGGCGCGCGTCGTCGGGGTGGCAGATGCCCTTGAGCACGATCGGCAGCTTGGTCAGCGATTTCAGCCAGGGCAGGTCCGCCCAGGTCAGCACCTTGCCGAAGGTCGCTCCCCAGCGCGCGATCGCGGCGGGCAGGTCTTCCTCGGGCGGCTTGGCAAGCCGCGAGCGGAAGACGGGGTCGCTGAAATAGTTCTGGAGCACATGCCCGCGCAGTTGCGGGAAGTTCGCCGCGTTGAGGTCACGCGGGCGCCAGCCGGTGACCCAGGTGTCGAGCGTCACCACGATCGCGCGATACCCCGCCGCCTCCGCGCGCGACACCAGCGACGCGGCCAGCTCCTCGTCCTTGGGGGTGTAGAGCTGAAAGAAGCCGGGCGTCGCGCCCTGCGCTTTCGCGACGTCCTCCAGTGGATCGTTGGACAGCGTCGAGGCGCAGAGCGGCACGCCCGTCTCGGCGGCGGCGCGCGCGGCGTGGAGGTCGCCATGCGCGTCGGGCGTGCAGATGCCGGTGACGCCGATCGGAGCCATGAACAGCGGCGACGGGTAAAGCTGCCCGAACAGCTCGCACGACAGGTCGCGCGTTCGCGTGTCGACCATCATCCGCGGCACCATCCCCCAGTGGCGGAAGGCGTCGGCATTGACCCGCTGCGTATGCTCGTCGCCGCACCCGCCCTGGACGTAAGTGCGCACGAACGGCGGCATTGCTTCCAACGCGCGCGCCTCCAGCGACGCGAAGTCGACCGGCACGTGCGGGACCACGCCTTGCAGCCCCGCGCCGTAGATCGCGTTCTGATAGTCGCCGTAATGGGGCATGGTTTCTCCCGTGTTCCGGTCACCCTATCCCATCGCGTCACCCCCGCAAGAGCGGCCAAACGCTTGATCTCGCCGGCTTCCCCGGCCAACGCGGAACGGAGGCGAACCGAAAGGGCGAATGATGAAGCGTGCGATATGGCTCGGGGCGGCGGCAATGATGGTCATGCCGAGCGCGGGACCGGCGCAGACGCCCGCCAACCCGTTCGCGCAGGAAAGCACGCTTCCCTTCCACGCGCCGCCGTTCGACCGCATCCGCGAAACCGACTACCGGCCCGCGTTCGAGGCGGCGATGGCCGAGCAGCGCGCCGAGATCGACCGCATCGCCAGCAACCCCGCCGCGCCAACCTTCGATAACACGATGGTCGCGATGGAGCGCTCCGGGCGGATGCTCGACCGCGTGCAGCGGGCCTTTGGCGGCGTGGTGCAGGCGAACACCAACCCGGTGCTCGACGCGACGCGGGCGGCGATGGCGCCGAAGCTCGCCGCGCATGAGGATGCGATCCACCTCGACCCGCGGCTCTTCGCGCGGGTGCAGGCGGTGTACGACCGGCGCGCCACGCTGACCGGGCCCGAGCAACGCCAGTTGACCGAGGTCGTGTATCAGGAGTTCGTCCGCGCGGGCGCGCGGCTCGGCACAGCGGACCAGGCGCGGCTGCGTGACTTGAACGGGCAACTCTCCTCCGCGCAGACCGCGTTCGGGCAGAAGCTGGTCGCCGCCGCCAAGGCGGGCGCGCTGGTGGTCGACGACCGCGCCGCGCTGGCGGGGCTCGACGAGGCGGGCATCGCTGCGGCGACGCAGGCGGCGGCGGACCGCAAGCTGCCGGGCAAATACGTCCTCCCGCTCCAGAACACCACGCAGCAGCCCTTGCTCGCGAGTCTCGACAATCGCGCCACGCGCGAGGCGCTGTTCAACCGCGCCTGGACGCGCGCGGAGCAGGGTGACGCGAACGACACCCGCGCGCTGATCCTCCAGATCGTGCGGCTGCGCGCCGAAAAGGCGCGGCTGCTCGGGTTCCCGAGCTGGGCCGATTACGTGCTTGGCAACCAGATGGCGAAGACGCCGCAGGCCGCGCTCGCCTTCATGGCGCAGCTCGCGCCCGTGACCGCGGCGGAGGAAAAGCGCGAAGTGGCCGAGCTGCAAGCAGAGATCACGCGGAGCGGGGCCAATTTCGAGCTCAAGCCCTGGGACTGGGAATATTATTCGCAGCGCGTCCGCAAGGCAAAGTACGACCTCGACCAGAACGAGGTGAAGCCGTATTTCGAGATCAGCACCGTGCTGACCCAAGGCGTGTTCTACGCCGCCAACCAGCTCTACGGCGTCCGCTTCGTCGAGCGGCACGACATCCCCGCCTATCACCCCGACGTGCGCGTGTTCACCGTGTACGACAAGGACGGGTCCGAACTCGGGCTGATGTATTTCGATTATTGGAAGCGCGACAACAAGTCGGGCGGCGCTTGGATGTCGAACTTCGTTGGGCAATCGAAGCTGCTCGGGACCAAGCCGGTCGTCTACAACGTCGCGAACTTCACCAAGCCCGCGCCCGGCAACCCCGCGCTGATCACGTTCGAGGACGTGACGACGATGTTCCACGAGTTCGGCCACGCGCTCCACGGCCTGTTCGCAGCGCAGATGTATCCGACGCTGTCGGGCACCGCGACCGCCCGCGACTGGGTCGAGTTCCCGTCGCAGTTCAACGAGCATTGGGCGCTCGACCCGCAGGTGTTCGCGCATTACGCCCGCCACTACCAGACCGGCGCGGCGATGCCCGCCCCGCTGGTCGACAAGATCAAGCGCGCGAGCAAGTTCAGTAGCGGCTATTTGCTCGGTGAGCTGATCGCGGCGGCGCGGCTCGACATGAGCTGGCACAGCCTGCCCGCCGACGCGCAAGTGGCGGACGTCGACGCGTTCGAGACGCAGGCATTGGCGCAGACCGGGCTCGACGTCGCCGACGTGCCGCCGCGCTATCGCTCCAGCTATTTCCAGCACATCTTCGCGGGCGGCTATGCGGCGGGCTATTATGCCTATCTCTGGACGCAGATGCTCGACAACGACGCCTGGGCGTGGTTCCAGTCGCATGGCGGGCTGACCCGCGCCAACGGCCAGCGCTTCCGCGACATCATCCTGTCCAAGGGGCATACGGAGGACTACGCGCCGATGTTCCGCGCGTTCTATGGCAAGGAGCCGGACATCGCGCCGATGCTGGAGGACCGCGGGCTAGCCACGCCGCGCTGACCGGCGGCTTGGCGTCCAGTCTGAGTTAGACCGTCCAAAACCTTCTCCCGTCACCCCGGACTTGTTCCGGGGTCCAACCATCTCCGCGTGCTTGCGGCGTGGGGGGACGGGGTGCACCTGCAGCAAGCTCCTTTAGAACGTAAACACGCGCGGTGGGTTGGACCCCGGAACAAGTCCGGGGTGACGGTGTGGAGGGAAAGGGAGAGACAAGACAACCGGGGTGATGAATTGGTTCGACGTAGCGCCTGAGCCTGCTCGGGCCGAACCCGCCCCCGGCGCGTTCACCCCGGCATGTTCGCGCTCCAGCTCCTGCTCGGCCTGATTGCCGCTTGCGTCGCGCTGGCGCTGGTGGCGCGGCGGCTGGAGGTGCCGTTGGCGGTGCTGCTGGTGCTGGGCGGGATCGGGCTGGCGTTCCTGCCCGGGCTGCGGCCGATCCGGCTGGAGCCCGAACTCGCGCTCGCGCTGTTCCTGCCGCCGCTGTTGCAGCTGAGCGCCTACCGCACCGACTGGCCCGCATTCCGCAGCAACCTGCGCCCGATCCTGCTGCTCGCGGTCGGCGCGGTGCTGTTCACCGCGGCGGCGGTCGCGATCGTCGCGCACTGGCTCGTCCCCGCGCTCCCATGGGGCGCGGCGGTGGCGCTGGGAGCAATCGTCGCACCGCCCGACGCGGTCGCCGCCTCCGCCGTCCTGCGCGACCTCAAGCCCCCCAAGCGGCTCGCCACCGTGCTGGAGGGCGAGAGCCTGCTCAACGACGCCTCCTCGCTGGTGCTGTACCGGTTCGCGGTCGGCGCGACGCTGGCGGGCAGTTTCGACCTTGGCCATGGTCTGCTGCTGTTCGTCGCCTCGGCGGCGGGCGGTAGCATGGTCGGCTGGCTGGTCGGGCGCGCGGCGATGTGGGTGTTCGCGCGGTTGCGCGACACGCTGCTCGACATCACGGTAGGCATCCTCGCCTGCTACGCGGCCTATTTCGCGGGCGAGGCGCTGCATGTCTCCGGCGTGCTCTCGGCGGTGATGTGCGGGCTGGTGCTGGGCCGGCACCAGCATCACGAGTTCACCGCGCGCACCCGGCTCGAACAGGCGGCAGTGTGGAGCTTTCTCGAGTTCGTCCTCACCGGGCTGATCTTCATCCTGATCGGCCTGCAGCTACGCGGGATCGGCGCGCGGCTGGTCGATTTCAACTACACCCGGCTAGGCATCCTCGCGGGCGCAGTCGCGCTGGCGCTGATCGTCAGCCGGTTCGTGTGGCTGTTCGTCGTGGGCGGGGTCGCGCAGGCGGTGCATCGCGTACGCCCGCTGGCGATGGAGCCGCTGCCCGGGCGACAGCTCGCGATCCTCTCCTGGGCCGGGATGCGCGGGGTGGTCAGCCTCGCCGCCGCCTTGGCGCTGCCCGACAAGTTCCCGGGGCGCGACATCATCCTGTTCCTCGCCTTTTGCGCGATCCTTGCGACGTTGGTCGTGCAGGGGACGACGCTGGGGCCGCTGATCCGCCGGCTGGGCGTGACCGAACCGGACAGCGAGGGCCCCGCCCCCGACGAGGTCGCCGCGCGCCGCGACGTCGCCGTGGCGGCGCTGTCGATGGTGGAGGAGCGGCTGGAGGATCGCGAGCACGCGGAGGTGGCGGAGACAATCGTCGAGGAGTTCAAGGACCGCGTCGAGCAGATCGACCGGCTGGAGGAGGATTGCGGCACCGACGCCGACCGGCTTGGCGACCAGCTCCGCCTGCGCCTCGCCGCGATCGAGGCGTCGCGCGCGGCGCTGAAGGAACGACGCGAGGATTATGAGGACGAGACGGTGCGCTCGCTCAGCGCCGAACTGGACCTGGAGGAGGAGCAGATCCGCCGCGAGCTGGGCGAGCGATGACCCCCGCCCCGCTATGCAACATGATTGCGCCAGATTAAGGAACCGGCGTTCGTCCAAGGCGCTTGTTCCTGTCGATGTCCTCCGCCGCGCTCGACCTTCCGCCGCCGTCCTTTCTCGCCGGCGACGACGAGGCGACCCGCATTACCCACGCGCGCGACTGGTCCGGGCATGCGCTTGGCCCGCCTGAAACGTGGCCGGACGCGTTACGCGTCGCGCTCGGCATCGTGCTCGCCTCGCCCGAGGCGATGGTGCTCGCCTGGGGGCCGGAGCTCCACGTCTTCTGCAACACCGCCTACCTGCCGTTGCTCGGCATGCCCGCGGGCGATGCGATCGGCGCGCGCTTCGGGGAGGTGTGGAGCGGGATATGGGCGCAGGCGCGGCCGATCATCGACGCGGCGATGGCGGGTCGCGCGGCCCGTTTCGTCGACCTGCCCTGGCCGGGCGACCCCGCGCGCGCCGTCCCCGACAGCTGGTGGACGATCTCCTGTTCGCGCGTCCCTGGCGCGGACGGCGGGCCCGCCGGGGTGCTGGTCGTCGTCAACGACACCACCGACCGCGTGCTGGGCCGTGCCGCCGGGCGGCGCAACCGCCAGATCATCGACAGCGCCATCGACCATGCGGTGATCGCGACCGACCTCGACCGCAAGGTCATCCGCTGGAGCGAGGGTGCGCGGCGCGTGCTCGGCTGGTCGGAAGCGGAGATGCTCGGTCACTTCACCGACCGCATCTTCACCCCCGAGGACATCGCGGCGGGCGCGCCCGAGAACGAAGCGCGGTGCGCGCTCAACACCGGCAGCGCGGCGGACGAGCGCTGGCACCAGCGCAAGAACGGCGAGCGTTTCTGGGGAAGCGGCGAGCTGACGGTGCTGCGCGGCGCGGACGGAGCCGCCGACGGCTTTGTCAAGGTGCTGCGTGACCGCACCGAACAGCGGCTCGCGGCGGAACGGCTTCAGGACACGGCGGAGGAGCTGGAGCGCGCGCAAGAGGCGGGCGGCGTCGGCGTGTTCTCGGTCGACGCAAAAGGCTCGCTGCGCGGGTCGCCGCAGTTCCAGCGATTGTTCGGCGTCGCGGACGCGGACGCGTCGGACTCGCGCGCCTATGAGCGGCTGGTAGTGCCGGAGGATGCGGAGCGCATGAGCACCGTCGCCGGGCGACTGTCGGGCGAGGTGCCGCACCATGCCGAGTACCGCATCCGCCGGGCCGACACGGGCGAGCTGCGCTGGATCGCGCGCCGCGGCGAGGTGGAGCGTGATGCCGAAGGACGCCTCCTCCGTTTCGTCGGCGCCGTGCGCGACATCACCGACCAGGTCGCCGCCCGGCAGGCGGTGGAGGCGACCGAAGCGCAGTTCCGCACACTCGCGCAGGCGCTGCCCAACCAGGTGTGGACCGCGCGTCCGGACGGGTTCGTCGACTGGCTCAACGCGCGCGTCGTCGACTATAGCGGACAGCAATCCGACGCGCTGGTCCAGGCGGGCTGGACGGTGATCGTCCACCCCGACGACCGGGAGGCCGCCGAGCGTCGCTGGGCGACCTCGCTGGCAAGCGGCGAGGATTACGAAACCGAGTTCCGCATCCGCCGCCACGACGGTGCCTATCGCTGGCATCTCGTGCGCGCGCTGCCGATCCGTGACGAGGGCGGGCGCATCCTGCGCTGGGTCGGCAGCAACACCGACATCCACGAACAGAAGACCGCGGCGGTGGCGACCCGGCAGGACCGCGACCGGCTATGGCAGCTGTCGGGCGACCTGATGCTGGTGTGCGACGATGCGGGGCGGATCACCGCGGTCAACCCGTCGGTGACGCGCCTGCTCGGCTGGGCACCCGACGAGGTGATCGGGCGGAACGTGGCCGAACTGCTCCACCCCGACGATGTGTTGCCGACGGCGGCGGAGATCGACCGGGTGCGCGCCGGCGAGCCGCCGTCCGCCTTTGAAAATCGCTGCCGGACGAAAAGCGGCCATCACCGACTGCTGCAATGGTCGGCGGTCCCCGACGGCCGTCGCATTCACGCGGTCGGCCGCGACATTACCGAGCAGCGCGCGCTCGCGCGAGACGCCGAACGTATCTGGACCTTGTCGCCGGTGCTCAAGGTGGTGACCGACCGTGAGGGGGTGATCGGCGCGAGCAATCCATCCTGGACGCGGGCGCTCGGGTGGAGCGCGGACGAGACGATCGGTCGCGCCACCGCGTCGTTCATGGCCCCCGACGACGGGGACGCGTCGCGCGAGCGGGTCACACGCCTCGGCGCGGGCGAGCCGCTCGCCGAGTACCGCACCGAGATGGTCGCCCGCACCGGCGAACGGCGGATCATCGCCTGGACCAGCGTTCCCGAGGACGACAAGCTCTACGGCTTCGGTCGCGACATCACCGCCGAGGTGGAGGGGGCCGAACAGCTGCGCGCGGCGGAGGACGCGCTGCGCCAATCGCAGAAGATGGAAGCGGTGGGGCAACTGACCGGCGGCATCGCGCATGACTTCAACAACCTGCTGCAGGGCATCACCGGCAGCCTGGAGATCATCCAGCGCCGGGTTGCGCAGGGGCGCACGGCGGAGATCGACCGGTTCATCGCGGGCGCGACCACCGCCGCCAACCGCGCGGCGGCGCTGACGCATCGCCTGCTCGCGTTCTCGCGCCGTCAGCCGCTCGATCCGCGCCCGGTGCGCGTCAACCCGCTGGTGTCGTCGATGGAGGACCTGCTCCGCCGCACCATCGGCGAGCGGATCGAGCTGGAGCTGGTGCTCGGCGGCGGGCTGTGGCTCACCTTGTGCGACCCCAATCAACTCGAGAACGCGATCCTCAACCTCGCGATCAACGCGCGCGACGCGATGCCGGAGGGCGGGCGGCTGGTGATCGAGACCGCCAACGCGCATCTCGACGCCGCCTATGCCGCGGGTTTGCAGGGCGTGAGGCCGGGCCAATATGTGTGCCTCGCGGTGACCGACACCGGCACCGGGATGGACGCGGAGACGATCGGCAAGGCGTTCGAGCCGTTCTTCACCACCAAGCCGATCGGGCAGGGCACGGGGCTCGGCCTGTCGATGATCTACGGCTTCGCGCGCCAGTCGGAGGGGCACGCGAAGATCTATTCGGAGCCGGGCCGGGGCACGACGTTCAAGCTCTATCTCCCCCGCCATCGCGGTGCGGCGGAGGCGGAGGAGGAAGCGCCCGCGCGCCGCGCCCAGCCCGCCGCCGACGCGGGCGAGGTGGTGCTGGTGGTCGAAGACGAGCCGGTAGTGCGCGGGCTGATCGCCGAAACGCTCGCTGAACTCGGCTACGCCGCGCTGGAGGCGGCGGACGGGCCGGAGGGGCTGGCGGTGCTCCAGTCGAAACGACGCATCGACCTGCTGATCACCGACATCGGCCTGCCCGGCCTCAACGGACGCCAGGTCGCGGACGCGGGCCGCGCGCTCAGGCCCGGGCTCAAGGTGCTGTTCATGACCGGCTATGCGGAAAACGCCGCGCTCGCTTCGGGCTTTCTCGAACCGGGCATGGCGATGATCACCAAGCCCTTTGCGATGGACGCGCTCGCGGGACGGATCAGGGGAATCATCGCGGGTGAGGAGACGCGGTAGCGCGCGGAACGTGGGGCGCGGCCACCCGTTCGACCGACGCTGCCGTCCGGCCAGCCTCACCTCCTAACAAGGGTCCTCCATGCCGGCGTCCGCCAGCCCGTCTTCCACGTCCCTGCTCGG
>CAXTTU010000041.1:10026-14812 GCA_964247225.1 uncultured Sphingomonas sp.
AACAAGGGTCCTCCATGCCGGCGTCCGCCAGCCCGTCTTCCACGTCCCTGCTCGGCACGGCCGAGACCGCCGCCGCACTTGCCGAAGCTTTGCGGGGCGGCGATGTCATGTTCGCCGCCGCCGACGAGCAGCGCGCGGTTGCGATCGCGCACGCGCTCGAACTCCTCGCACCGGAGGCCGCGGTGCTGTTCTGCCCGGGGAGTGACGCGCTGCCCGGCGACGCCGCCCCCGCGTCGCCCGCCAATGTTGGCCAGCGGGTGTCGGCGCTCCGCCGGGTGCGGCTGCTGCTCACCGAAGCGGAACGGCCGCGCATCGCGCTGGTCACGTCGGGCGAGGCGCTGGCGCGGCTCTACCCGCCCCCGTCCGCGTTCGAGGCGGTGCTGCCGCGGGTCGCGCCGGGCGAGCCGGTCGACCTTGAGGCATTGTTCGCCGAGCTGATCGAGCTGGGTCATGTCGAGGACGAGCGTGTCGATGAGCCGGGCGAGGCGGCGTTGCGCGGACAGGTACTGGACGTGTTCCCCGCCGACGCGGACGCGCCGCTCCGCATCGAGGCGGCGGACGGGCGCGTCGTCTCCCTGCGCTTCTACGACCCCGCGACACAGCTCAGCACCGGTGACAGCGACGCGCGCGAGCTCGGGCGGGTGCGGGAGCCCGCGCTCGACGGCAAGGGCGTCCCCCTCACCGGCCACCTTCCGCAAGCGCGCCTCGCGCTGGAGCCGGGCGCGGACGACCGCCGCCGCCGCTTTCTCGCGCTCGCCGCCGATGCCGCGAAACGTCGACCGGGCCGGGCGGTAAAGGAAACGGTGGACGAGAAAGCGTGGGCAAAGGCACTGGGCGACCGCGAAACGCTGGCCCCGGCGCGCGAGGGCGAGCCGCCGCCGCGCTTCGTGGAGGATCGCGCGCCGCTCCGCGCCTTCACCCGCGTCGCCAAGGAAGCGCTGGCAGCGGGCGAGCGCGTCGCGTTGCTCGGGGCTCCGCGCGACCTGCGCTTTCTGTCCCGCCGCGCGCCAAAGGCGTTGGGCGTGGAGCTGGGTGAAGCAGCGTCTTGGACACAGGTCGCCGCCGCGCCGCCGGGCAGCGCATGGACGCTCGCCCTCCCCGCCGATCGCGGCTTCCGGCGCGAGGGGCTACTTGCGGTGGCCGCCGCCGACCTGCTCGGCAGCCGTGCTGCGCGCGACGACGCCGCGTCCGGCCCGACCGACACCGCGCTGTTCGACTTCGGCGAGATCCGCGTCGGCGACGTGGTGGTGCATGAGGATCACGGGCTCGGCGTCGTCGCGGGGCTGGAGCGGCTGCCCGAGAACGCGGGCGGCGGCGACGCGATCAAGCTGACCTATGCCGACGGCGGCGTCCGGCTGGTGCCGGTGGCGGAGGCGGACCGGCTATGGCGGTACGGCGCGGACGCCGACGCGGTGACGCTCGACAAGCTCGACGGCGCGAGCTGGCTCAAGCGGCGCGGCGCGATCGATCAGGCGGTGGCGGAAAGCGCGCGCGGGCTGATGCAGCTTGCCGCCGAGCGCGCGGGAGCGGAAGCGCCCAGGCTCGTCCCCGATCCCGCCGCCTATGAACGCTTCGCCGCCGGGTTCCCGTATACGGAGACCCCCGACCAGGCGCGCGCGATCGCGGCGGTGCTCCACGACCTCGCCTCGGGCACGCCGATGGAGCGGCTGGTGATCGGCGATGTCGGCTACGGCAAGACCGAGGTGGCGCTGCGCGCGGCAGCGGCAGCGGCGTTGTCGGGGCATCAGGTCGCGCTCGCCGCGCCGACAACGGTGCTCGCGCGCCAGCATCTCGAAAGCTTCACTGAGCGGTTCGAGGGCACGGGCGTCGAGGTGGCGGCACTGTCGCGATTGTCGAGCGCGGCGGAGAAGAAGCGCGTCAAAGCGGGGCTCGCCGACGGGTCGATCCGCGTGGTGGTCGGCACGGGCGCGGTCGCGGCCAAGGGCATCGCCTACCACGACCTCGCGCTGGTCATCATCGACGAGGAGCAACGGTTCGGCGCGGCGGACAAGGCACGGCTGCGCGAGCTCGGCGCGGGGCACAGCCTGTCGCTCAGCGCGACGCCGATCCCGCGCACGTTGCAGACCGCCTTGGTCGGCCTGCAACAGCTGAGCGTCATCGCCACCCCGCCCGCACGCCGCCAGCCGATCCGCACCAGCGTCGCGACCTGGGACGACGACCTCGTCCGCACCGCGCTGCTCCGCGAGCAGGGGCGCGGCGGGCAGAGCTTCGTGGTTGTGCCGCGCATCGAGGACATGGCCCCGCTCGCGGACAAGCTGGCGAAACTCGCACCGGAACTGGAAACGCTGCAAGCGCACGGCAAGATGCCCGCCGCCGAGATCGATGAGGCGATGGTCCGCTTCGGGCGCGGCGAGGGCGATGTGCTGCTCGCGACCAACATCATCGAGGCGGGACTCGACGTGCCGCGCGCGAACACGATGGCGATCTGGCGCGCGGACCGGTTCGGTCTGTCGCAGCTCCACCAGCTGCGCGGGCGGGTCGGTCGCGGCGGGCGGCGGGGCCAAGTGCTGCTGCTCACGGACCCGGACGCGCAAATCGCGCCGCGTACCTTGCAGCGGCTGCGGACATTGGAAGCGTTCGACCGCTTGGGCGCAGGCTTCGCGATCAGCGCGCGCGACCTCGACATGCGCGGCGCGGGCGACCTGCTCGGCGAGGCGCAGGCGGGGCACATGAAGCTGATCGGCATCGACTTGTACCAGCACCTGCTCGGCGGCGCGCTCCGCGCGGCGCGGGGCGAGGATGTTGAACGCTGGACGCCCGAGCTGCATCTCGGGCTGGAGGGGCACTTGCCCGAGACGTGGATCCCCGACGAGGAGGTGCGCGTGTCGACCTATGCCCGGCTCGCGCGGCTGCCCGATGCGGACGCGCTCGATGCGTTCGAGGCGGAGCTGGAGGACCGGTTCGGCCACCTCCCCGACGAGGCGCGCACCCTGCTGGGCATCGCGCGCATCCGCGCCGCCGCGCGCGAACACCACGTGGCGCGGATCGACGCGGGACCGGCGGCGATCGCGTTCACCCCGCGCGCCGACTTTGCCGGTGAAGCGACCGGGCTGACGGAGAAGAACGGGCGGCTGCTGCTCACCGAACGGATCGAGGACCCGGCGGAGCGCCTCGCGCGGGTGGAGGCGGTGCTCGACGCGCTCGCCTGACCCCTTGCGCGCCAGCGCCGCGGCGGTGACAAGGGCGTGCAAAGGGGAATGGCATGAGATGGTGGTTGGGCGCGCTTGCGGGTGCGATGGTGGTGTCCGCCGCACCGGCGAGCGCGGACACGGTGGTGGTCACCGCCGACCGCATGGTCGACGTGCTCGCGGGCCGCGTTGTCGAGCGACCGCAGATAATCGTCACCGACGGACGCATCGCGGCGGTGGGGAGGCAGGGCGACCCCGTCCCGGCAGGCGCGCGGCGGGTCGACCTTCCCCGCCGCACGCTGCTCCCCGGCCTCATCGATATGCACGTCCACCTCACCAGCGACCCCACGCTGTCCGGCTACAAGGCGCTCGAATATACCGACCGTTTCTGGACGGTGGTGGGCGTCGCCAACGCGAAGAAGACGGTGGAGGCGGGGTTCACCACCGTCCGCAATGTCGGCTCGGCGGGCTATGACGACGTGGCGCTCAAGCAGGGGATCGAGCGCGGCTATGTGCCCGGCCCGCGCATCGTCCCCGCCACCTATGCGCTGGGCGCAACGGGCGGGCATTGCGACGCGACCGAGTTCCCACCGTCGATCACCACCCCTTCGCCGCAGATCGCCAACTCGCCCGAGGGCTTTCGCGCCGCGGTGCGCACCGTCCACAAATATGGCGCGCAGGTGATCAAGGTGTGCATGACCGGCGGCGTCTTGTCCAAGACCGACTCGGTCGGCGCGCAGCAGATCAGCTATGACGAGATCAAGGCGGTGGTGGACGAGGCGCACATGCTGGGAATGCGCGTCGCGGTTCACGCGCACGGCACGGCGGGAATCAACGATGCCTTGCGCGCGGGCGTCGACACGATCGAGCATGCCAGCCTCGCAGACGCGGAGAGCTTCCGGCTGGCCAAGCAGCATGGCGCGTGGTTCGACATGGACATCTACAACGACGACTACATCCTCGCCGAGGGCGCGAAGAACGGCGTCTTCGCCGAAAGCCTGGCCAAGGAGCGGACCATCGGCCGCCAGCAGCGCGAGACGTTCCGCGCCGCGCATGCCGCCGGGGTCAGGATGCTGTTCGGCACGGACGGGGGTGTTTATCCCAATGGCGACAACGCTCGCCAGTTCGCCAAGATGGTCGAATGGGGCATGACTCCGATCGAGGCGATCCGGGCCGCCACCGCGAGCGCGGCGGAGGCGCTCGACCGGACGCGCGACGTGGGCGCGATCGCGGTGGGCCGCTATGGCGACCTGATCGCGGTCGACGGCGACCCGCTCTCAGACGTGCGCGTGCTGGAGCATGTGCCCTTCGTGATGAAGGGCGGCGAGGTGGTGAAGCAATTGCCTTGAAAGACCGTAGCCACAGCCCCGTTCGTCCTGAGCTTGTCGAAGGACGGGCAACCGTGGTGCGCTTTGCACGTGCTTCGACAAGCTCAGCACGAACGGATTTCGATAACCACGCGACTAGAGCATGATCACCGCGTCCGCCGCGCCTGTGTCGGGCGGGCGCGGTGGACCGGGCGCGGTGGGCCGGGGCGGCGCTCGGGCGCACGCGGGGCACCGCCGGCGGGCTCGATAAGCAGCCCGTCATCCTCGCCCTGCGCGGTGCGCGCGACCGCGGCGGCGAAGCGGGCCGCC
>CAXTTU010000042.1:0-14559 GCA_964247225.1 uncultured Sphingomonas sp.
CGTTTGCCCCTCGATCCAGCGGCTCGCCGCCGCGGACAAGCGCGTGCTGCCGACGCATTGCCGGATGCTGGTGCTCGCCCCCACCCGCGAGCTCGCCAGCCAGATCGCCGAGTCGGCGCGCGGCTATGGCAAGTTCTCGCGGCTGTCGGTCGCGACCGTGTTCGGCGGCACCTCGATCAACAAGAACCGGCAGGACCTCGCGCGCGGGGTCGACATCCTCGTCGCCACGCCGGGCCGGTTGCTCGACCTCATCGAGCAGCGGTTCGTGAGCCTTGCGACCGTCGAGATTCTTGTGCTCGACGAGGCGGACCAGATGCTCGACCTTGGCTTCATCCACGCGCTCCGCAAGATCGCGCGGATGGTGCCGCGTCAGCGTCAGACGCTGTTCTTCTCCGCAACGATGCCGCCCTCGATCCGCGAGCTCGCGGACCAGTTCCTGCGCGACCCGGCGACCGTGTCGATCAAGCCCGCCGCGACCACGGCGGAGCGGGTCGACCAGTTTGTCACCTTCGTCAACCAGGCGGAGAAGCAGGCGTTGCTGACGCTGACGCTCGCCGACCCGGCGATCGAGCGCGCGCTCGTTTTCACGCGCACCAAGCACGGCGCGGACCGGGTGGTGAAGCTGCTCGCGGGCAACGGCATCGCCAGCAACGCGATTCACGGCAACAAGAGCCAGCCGCAGCGCGAGCGCGCGCTTGCAGAGTTCAAGAGCGGATCGGTCAAGGTGCTCGTCGCGACCGACATCGCCGCGCGCGGGATCGACGTGTCGGGGGTCAGCCATGTCATCAACTTCGAACTGCCCAACGTGCCCGAACAATATGTCCACCGCATCGGCCGTACCGCGCGCGCGGGGGCTAGCGGCATCGCGATCGGCTTTTGCGCCGAGGACGAGCGGGCGTACCTGCGCGACATCGAGAAGCTGACCCGGCAAAAGGTGCCGATGCGCGCGCTCCCCGCCGACTTCCTTCAGCAAGCCGAACGTATCAAGGCGGCGCGGGTCAAGGCGATCGGCGCGGACCCCGAGCCGCGGGCCGACCGGCAGCAGGGTGGTCGCGGCGGTCGCCCGGTGCCCAAGCCGCGCGCGACCCACGCGCCCATCCACACCGACGCGCGCCGTCGTAGCGGTGGTGGTGGCGGGGGCCCGCGTCGCGGCGGCGGCGGCGGTCGTCCGCGCGTGTCGGCGGGCGCATGACGGTTGCGGGAAGCGCTGCCTCGCTTGTTCCGTTGGAGCGGATGCCGAGCCGGCAGGTTGCACCTGCCTCGCACCCGCTCTAGGGACGGCGTTCCTGGCGCAATGCGGAGCGGTGGCCGAGTGGTCGAAGGCGCTCGCCTGGAAAGTGAGTATACGGCAAAACCGTATCGAGGGTTCGAATCCCTCCCGCTCCGCCACTCCCGTATAGATTATCCCGCCGCGAGCGGTCCGTGTCCGGTCTTCGACGGAGCGGTCTCCCGCAGCATGAGGCACGCGCCAAAACCCAGAACGAAGCCGCCGATCGCCAAGTAGAAGATCGACCCGATGCCGAAATGGTGCGCCAGATAACCCGCGATCACGGGGGCGAGGCCGCCGCCGAACAGCTCGCCCACCGCGATCACGGTGCCGGACGCGGACGCGCGCAAGTGAACGGGCACCGACTCGATCGACAGCGGCCCCACGGTCAGGCTGATCAGCCCGTAGATGAAGAACGCGGTCACCATCAGCCACAAGAACAGCAGGCGGGCATCGGCTCCGGTTCGGGACAGCATCACCAGCGCGGCGGCCGCGGCGATGACGGACACCAAGGCGGTGGGTTTGCGCCCCAGCCGGTCGGAGATCGCGGGAATGCCCACCGACCCGAAGATGGCGCCGAACCCGACCGCCGACATCACATAGCCCATGGTGGCGGTCGGCAGCTTGAGCAGATCGACCAGATAGCTCGGCAGGAATGCGGTGAGCACGATTAGCGCGTTCAGCCAGGTCAGCATGCACAACGCCGCGAGCCAGACGTTGCGATACCCGAACAAGTCACGGAAGTGCTCCGCGTCCATGTCCTCGGCCGCTACCGCGCGCCGCCGCGTCGGCTCGCGGACCGTGCGCCAGAGCAAGGCGGCGATGATCAGCCCGGGCGGGGCCGCGACCAAAAAGATGTATCGCCAGTCGATCAGGTGCACGAGCTGCGTGACTAGGATCGGCGCGATGGCGAGCCCGAGCAGCGGCGCGGCCATCTGCTGCAATCCGAGGCTCAGGCCCTGCCGTCCGGGCTTTGCCGCTTCCATCGTCGCGACCAGACTTGGCGGCGCATAGGCACCCTCCGCCGCCCCCATCAGCGCACGGATCAGGATCAGCGACAACGCTCCCGCGGCCAGCCCGCTTAAACCCACCAGCAGCGAGAAGGTCGCCATGGCCGCGACCATGGTGGTCTTGCGCCCGATTCGATCGGCGACCCGGCCCGCCACGAATGCCGACAGCCCCCAGGTGATCGCCAACGCCCCGGTGATCTTGCCCAGGTCGGTGTAATCAAGCTTCAGGTCGGTCATGATGACCGGGAACATCGGCAGGATCAGGAACCGGTCGAACCCGACCAGCCCGAACCCGAGCGACAGCAGCAGCAGCGCGCGCCATTCATAGCCGGTGTCCCAGGGGCTGAGCGGCGACCCGCCCGCTTCGCTCCGCGGTGCGGGGATGATCGGAGCACCTGTCATGGCATCCATTCCTTGTCCGCGGGTGTTGCGGGAGTGACACGGTTCCAGCAGCTCCGACCCAGCCGAGTCAACCGCCGCTCGCAGCGTGGCACTCGCGCCATTGCCGGCGGGCATCGACTGCCCAATGTCAGTCTGGAGTTCGTGTGGCGACGGACACCACGCCCGGCCACGGTTGACCAACGCTCACCCGACCCGCACCATTGCCTCTCGCAGCATGCCTCCTGCAGCGGGGGAGCGGGTGGTGCGGCATTGGTGGGTGGCTGTCTGCTATGGTCTATGGGTCCTCGGCTCACCCGCCGCCGCGCAGGAATATGACAAGCGAATCGCGCGGGTTCTCCGGCATACCCCGCTGATCGACGGGCATAACGACTGGGCGGAGGCGCTTTGCGAGCGGGAGGGCGACGGGCGCTGGACGATCGACCTCACCCAGGGACTCCAGGACTGGCCGGTGCCGTACAGCTCGATCGCGTGATCGCGATGGTCGAGGCGGCGCGCGCGAGCGGGGTCAGGATCAGCGCCAACATGTACCCCTATAACGCGGGCGCGACCGGGCTCGACGCGGCGATGCCGCCCTGGGTGCAGGATGGCGGGCTGGAAGCGTGGATCGCGCGGCTGAAGGACCCGGCGGCGCGGGCGCGGGTCAAGGCGGACCTGGACGTCGCGCACCCGGTGAATTGGGAAAACTACGCCACCTATGAGAAGCCGGCGCAGCTCGCCACCGGAGTGGACAACGTGCTCGTCAACGACCGTTTCGCGTTCAGGGACGGCAAGCCCACCGGCGCGGCGACCGGGCGGGTCGTGCGCGGTCGCGGCTGGACCGGCGCGCCGAACGGCGGCTGCCGCGCATCCGCGAGCGACTGGCACTAGACGTGGTGATCGCCCCGGGGCCCGTTGGCGGTTTCGTCCGCGACCTGCGGGACGAAACCGCCCGGTGTCGCGCTTAGTGCGCGGCCGCCTGCGTGGTGGTGGTCTGCTGCTGCTTCGCGACCGCGGCCTTGTGCTTGTAGTAATAATGGCCTGCGACGCAGCCCGCCATCGCGCCCGCGACCGCGTGGTGATGCGCGTAATGGCCCGCAACGCCGCCCGCGACCATGCCGCGGATGCAGCCCTTTGCCAGCACGGGCGCCGGCGCGAGCGCCACGCACGAAGCCAACGCCGCCGCCATGATCTTCTTGGTCATACTGCCCTCCTTGTGGTGCCCCTCTAGGTAGGATGCGCGGGGCGTTCGTCGCAAGTCCCTTCCACCTTGCCGGAGATCAATCGGGTGCGGGCAGCGGTGAGCGCAACCGGAGCGAAGCTGCTTTGTTGTGAGGCGAAGCGCCCGGCGACCGGCGACCCGATCACCGCACGCGAAGGAACACCGCCATGGCGCGCAAGACCAGCGACTTCATCGTCGAACGCCTCAAGGCCTGGGGCGTCACGCGCATCTTCGGCTATTCGGGCGACGGCATCAACGGCGTGCTCGGCGCGCTCGCCCGCGCGGGGTCGGAGGAGGACGCGCACGGCAATCCCGGCCCCGGCATTGAGTTCATCCAGGTCCGGCATGAGGAGATGGCCGCGTTCATGGCGGCCGCGCACGCCAAGTTCACCGGCGAGTTAGGCGTGTGCCTGTCGACCGGCGGGCCGGGCGCGACTCACCTCATCACCGGGCTCTACGACGCCAAGTCGGACCATGTGCCCGTGCTCGCCATCTGCGGCCAGGCGGAGGCGACGGTACGCGGCGCGAGCTATCAGCAGGAGCTGAACCTCGACCGCATGTTCGCCGACGTCGCCGATTATGTGCAGGAGGCGCACGCCCCCGCCGAGGTCCGCCACATGATTGACCGCGGCATCCGCGTCGCGGTCGCGGAGCGCGGCGTGTCGGTGCTGATCTTCCCCAAGGACGTGCAGGACATGGCGTGGGAAGAGCCGAAGCGGGAGCACGGCTTCACCCGCTCCGGCCCCGGCTACACCCGGCCCAAGGTCGTGCCCTACGATGCGGACCTGCGCCGCGCCGCCGACGTGCTCAACGCGGGAAGCAAGGTCGCGATGCTGGTCGGCGCGGGCGCGCGCGGGGCGGCGGAGGAAATGATCGCGGTCGCCGACGCGCTCGGCGCTGGCGTGGCCAAGGCGCTGCTCGGCAAGGACGTGCTGCCCGACGACCTTCCGTTCGTCACCGGCTCGATCGGCTTGCTCGGCACCGCACCCAGCTCCGACCTGATGAATGGGTGCGACACGCTGCTGATGGTCGGCACGTCGATGCCCTGGTCCGAGTTCCTGCCCCCCGACGGCGCGGCGCGCGGGGTGCAGATCGACCTTGCCCCCGCGCAGCTTTCGCTCCGCTACCCGTGCGAGGTGAACCTGCACGGCGACGCCGCCGAGACGCTGCGCGCGCTGCTGCCGCTGCTCACCCGCAAGACCGACCGGTCGTGGCGCGAGGGCGTCGAGCGCGGCATGGCCGAGTGGGCGCACACGATGGAAAAGCGCGCCCACGCCGCCGCCAAGCCCGTCAACCCGCAGCGGGTGGTATGGGAGATGTCGCCGCTGCTCCCCGCCGACGCGATCGTCACCAGCGATTCGGGCTCGTGCTGCAACTGGTACGCGCGCGATTGGCGGGTCAAAAGCGGGCAGCGCGGCTCCTTGTCGGGCGGGCTCGCCTCGATGGGCGCGGCGGTGCCCTACGCGATCGCGGCCAAGTTCGCGCACCCGACGCGGCCCGTGGTGGCGCTGGTCGGCGACGGCGCGATGCAGATGAACAACATGGCCGAGCTCATCACGGTCAGCAAATATCGCCATCGCTGGCCCGACCAGCGGCTGATCGTCTGCGTGTTCAATAATGAGGATTTGAATGAAGTCACCTGGGAACAGCGGGTGAATGAGGGGATGCCCCGCTTTCGCGCGTCGCAGGACTTGCCGGACGTGCGCTATTCGCAGTTCGCGGAAATGATCGGGCTCAAGGGCATTTACGTCGACACGCCCGACCGGCTCGCCTCGGCGTGGGCGGAGGCGCTGGCGGCGGACCGGCCGGTGGTGCTGGAGGTCAGGACCGACCGCGAGGTCGCGCCGCTGCCCCCGCATGTCACGATGGCGGAGGCGGAGGGGTTTATCGGCTCGATGGCGAAGGGCGACCCGTCGACCGCGCGCATCCTCGCCGAAACCGCGCGGCAGGTGGTCGGCGGGATGCTGCCGGGCAGATCGTGACCGCCATGTCCTAGTGTCACCCACCTCCGCGCTGCTAGGGGCGCGGGCGAGGAGTATCGGCGTGGGCGCGCATCACGGACATTCGCACGGGCACGACCACGGGCATGACCATCACGGCCACGCGCACGGGGCTGGCGGGCACAGCCACGCGCCCGCGTCGTTCGGGCGCGCGTTCGCGATCGGCATCACGCTCAACCTCGCCTTTATCGTCGCGGAAGTGGTGGTCGGCCTCGCGGCGGGTTCGGTCGCGCTGCTCGCGGACGCGGGGCACAATCTCGGCGACGTGCTCGGGCTGGCGGTTGCGTGGGGCGGCGCGACGCTCGCCAAGACGCCGGCGTCCAAGCGTTTCACCTATGGCCTGCGCGGCTCCACCATCCTCGCCGCGCTGTTCAACGCGGTGCTGCTGCTGGTCGCGCTCGGCGCGATCGCGCTGGAGGCGGCGCAGCGGTTCGGTGCGCCCGCGCATGTCCCGGGGCTTACCGTGTCGGCGGTCGCGGCGGCGGGCATCGTTACCAACGGCGTCACCGCCTGGCTGTTCTCGCGCGGGCGGCACGGCGACGTGAACACCCGCGCCGCGTTCCTGCACATGCTCGGGGATGCACTGGTGTCGGCAGGGGTGGTGCTCGCGGGCATCGCGATCTGGGCCACGGGGCTCGCGTGGATCGACCCGCTGACCAGCCTCGTCATCGCCGCGCTGATCTTCTGGCAGACCTGGGGCTTGCTCCGCGAGACGCTGGAGATGGCGCTCGCCGCCGTCCCGCGCGGGATCGACTATGACCAGGTCAACCGCGCGCTCGCCGCGTTGCCGGGGGTAAGCGCCGCGCACGACCTCCACATCTGGCCGATGAGCACGACCGAGACGGTGCTCACCGCGCATCTGGTGATGCCGGGCGGGTTCCCGGGCGACGGCTTCCTTGCCGAGGCGCAGGAGGTGCTGCGGGGGAGGTTCGGGATCGGCCACGCGACGCTGCAGGTGGAGACGGGGGCTTGCGGGGAGGGGTGCGGGTGAGCGAACTTGAGCGCTGATCTCTGGTTTGCGGACGCGCAGAACTTGATGGTGCAAGGCGATTTCTGTTCGCGCCGCAACGATTGGCGAGGGGCCTATCGCTGCTACGGGATGGCAACCGAATTCATGCTCAAGGCCTTGTACCTGCGCAACACGCAACGAACGACGATGCCTGAGGAGATGCAGTCCGCCAGATCGCACGATCTGAGCTTCATGGCTGGAGCGGCAGGCCTGAACGATGAGATCAGGGCATTCACGGGCGCACGTCGACGTTACTGGCTTACGGTCCGTGACTGGGATCAGGGGCGTCGATATCCGAACGAGCCCTTCCCGGCTCGGGATGGAAAAGATCTGAAACTTGCCTTATTAGACCCCTCACATGGAGTCTGGCCGTGGCTGTTGAACCTTTATCAGACGAACTGAAGGCGGCAGGGCGCGCCATGCTTGGCGAACTCGACGCGGTTGGTTTGCACCCGCAAGGTGTGTTGTGGCTCCACTTCCATGCTTTGAATGACTGGCGTCTTACGATCATCAGCGATCTAATCGACGCGGTAGGGCGTTTGAAAGTTTATGAGCTGGTCGATCAGGCGCTGGAAAAGCACGGCCCCGTCGATGGATTGACCATCTTCGACATCCACTTGGCATCACCCCAGGAAGTCATGCCGCGCGTGCTTGGCGGCGCGTTTCTGTTTGAAGGCGGCGGCGGAGTCGAGCTTACCGACTGTCACGTCAACGGAGCTCCTGTTGATGCCTATATCTATCGGCTTGTCCGGGCTCGGGAAGCCGGGGATGCGGCAAGCGCTGCGAAACACTTCGAGCGGCGGGTTCAGGAACTAGCGTCGGCGGCTTGATCGCGGCGGCTGTGGGTCAGTACGCGCGCGCCACGGCAAACTCTACCGCCTCCACCATCGCCTCCTTCGCCACGCCAGCCGCGAACGGCCCCAACGCGTCGATCGCGCGCTGGCCATAGTGCCTCGCCCGCGCCAGCGTGTCGTCGATTGCCCGCGTCGCGCGCACCCGCTCCACCGCCTCGGCGAGGTCGGCGTCAGCCACGCGGTGCCCGCCGATCGCCGCCTTCCAGAACTTGCGCGCCTCCGCGTCCCCGCGCGCGTACGCCAGGATCACCGGCAACGTCATCTTGCCTTCGCGAAAGTCGTCGCCGCGATCCTTGCCCATCACGCCCGCGTCCGAGATATAGTCGATCGCGTCGTCGACGAGCTGAAACGCAATGCCGAGATTTCGGCCATAGGCGTCGAGCGCCGCTTCCTCCACCTCAGGCCGCTCCGCCACCACCGCCGAGATGCGGCAGGCGGCGGCGAACAGCGCGGCGGTCTTCGCGTCGATAATGTCGAGATAGCGCTGTTCGGCTAGGTCGATGCGGCGCGCGGCGGTGAGCTGGTTCACCTCGCCCTCCGCGATCACCGCCGAGGCGTTGCTCAGGATCTTGAGCACCTTGAGGCTGCCGTCCTCGACCATCAGCTCGAACGAGCGGCTGAACAGGAAATCGCCGACCAGCACGCTCGCCGGGTTGCCCCAGATGATGTTGGCGGTGCGTTTGCCACGGCGAAGGTCCGAGCCATCGACCACGTCGTCGTGGAGCAAAGTCGCGGTATGGATGAACTCCACCGCCGCCGCCAGCCGGTGATGCCGCTTGCCCGTATAGCCGATCAGCCGCGCGCTCGCGAGCGTCAGCATCGGGCGCATCCGCTTGCCGCCGCCCGCGATCAGGTGTCCGGCAAGCTCGGGGATGAGCGGGATGTCCGACTTCATCCGGTCGAGGATCACCGCGTTGACCTGGTTGAGGTCGCCCGCGACCAGCTGCAGCATCGGCTCCAGCGAGGGCTGGGCGGAGCGGTGCAGGCGGTGGAGCGACGCGGTCATCGCCCGCGATGTGGCCCGCGCCCGCCGCTAAGGCAAGGCTTGCCCCCGCCCGCCTGCGCCCGCATGACGGGCGCGGGTTGACGGGAGGCGCGGGTGAGCGACGACGTGCTGCTGGGGTATCGGCGGAGCATCGACAATATCGACGCCGCGCTGATCCACCTCCTAGCCGAGCGGTTCAAGGTGACGCAGGCGGTGGGTGCGTACAAGGCAGGCGCGGACCTGCCCCCCGCCGACCCCGCGCGGGAGGACGCGCAGATCGCGCGGCTCCGGCGGCTAGCGGACGAAGCGGGGCTCGATGCGGAGTTCAGTGAGAAGTTCCTCCGCTTCATCATCGACGAGGTGATCCGCCATCATGAGCGGATGCGGGGGTAGGGCGGGCTAAACCGTCATGGCGGCGCGACTTCCGATCGACTCACAAGTCATCTGGTCCGCAGAGACCGATAATCTGATCGATATGGAGCCGTGCGACATCCACGAATGGGAAATCGGGCTTCTGCTCGGCATAGAAGGAGGACAGGTCGGTCCCGGCAAGCAGGATTGCTTGTACGTCCTGCTCGCGGATAAGCCGGTGGGCGAGGCTGCTCAACTTGTCGAACTCGGGCTGCGTAGCCCGCTTACCTCTCAATGCGATCTCGTTGTACGTCTCGTGGACCCAGTCGACGACGTCAGGCTCTAGCCGGACCACCATGTCTCGCGGGACTGCCCCGAAGACATTGGACTGCATCGCAACGCGGTTCCCGAATACGGCGACCCGGTTCACCCCATCTGCTGCCAAGCCGATGGCAATAGTTTCCAGCACATTAGCGATCGGTACACGGGCCGTGTCGCTGATCTCGGCAATCGCGAGGTGGGGCGCAACGGCGGTTATCGCGACGATCTCGCAACCAGCGTCGGCCAGTTCGTTTGCCAGCCCGCCAAGGTAGCTGCCGAGCCCGTCCCTATCCTCGGCTGCCACGTAGGACAACACGCGCCCGACATCCGCATGATTGATCATCAGTCGCAGCGGTGGGCGACCGGCACCGTACCGCTCTATCATTTGCTCATAATAGAAGACACCGGCCCTGACCGCGAGGCCTCCGATGAGACCGACCTTCCTACCCAATTGTACGTCTCCCAGATAGGCATCATCGCGCGAACGCCTTCATAGACGAGGTCGAGAAACCGGCTCAATCTCCGTTGTCGGGGCGCATCTGGCCGACGGGACGGCGGCGAGCACGAAACGCGGCCCAGCGCTCCCCTTTTTCGGAAGTGGACGCGCGTCCGAGCCTCGACTTTCCCAACTTCGCCGCGAACGGACCCCTCCCCGCCTCTCGCCCGTTCTCCCGTCGACAACGACCGAAAGCACGCCGCCATGTCCGACGACCACCGCATCACTCCCGCCACCATGCGCGCGGTCACCTTGCCCCGCTTCGGCGGGCCGGAGGTACTCGAGATCGCCGAGCGGCCCTGGCCGCAGCCGGTCGATGACGAGGTGCTGGTCCGCGTCCACGCCGCCAGCGTCAACCCGGTCGATTACAAGATCCGGCGCGGCGGCTATCCGCGCGTCACGCCGGAGATGCTGCCCGTCACCATGGGCCGCGACCTCGCGGGCACGATCGAAACGCTGGGCACGCGCGCGCACAACATGCTGAGCCATGGCGACCGGGTGTTCGCGTTCATCGCCTTCGACCGCGGCGCGCAGGCGGGGTACGCGATTGTCAAGGCGGTGGAACTGGTCGCGATGCCGCGGTCGCTCGACTTCACGCAGGCGGCGGCGGTGCCGCTCGCGGCGATGACCGCGTGGCAGGGACTGTTCGACCACGGCCAGCTCAAGCCGGGGCAAAGTGTGCTGATCCAGGGCGGCGCGGGCGGGGTCGGGCACCTCGCGGTGCAACTCGCCAAGGCGAAGGGCGCGCGGGTGCTGACAACCGTGCGCGGCGCAGATGTCGGCTACGCACGCGAGTTGGGCGCGGACGTGGTGATAGACCGCGAGCGCGAGCGGTTCGAGGAGGCGGGCGAGGTCGACCTCGTGCTCGACCTCGCGGGCGGTGAGGTTCAGGCTCGCTCGGTGACGATGGTGAAGCCCGGCGGCGCGCTCGTCTCCGCGATCGCGGTGTCGGACGACGCGCAAGCGGCGGCGCGGGCGCGCGGGGTGCGTGTATCCGAACGCTGGATGGCGACGCCCAACGCCGCGCAGCTGGGCGAGATCGCGGACCTGATCGACGCAGGCAAGGTCAGGCCGACCGTCGCCTGCACCTTTCCACTGGACGAGGCATCCGCCGCGCACGCTGCCCTGGAAGCGGGCGGCGTGCGCGGCAAGATCGTGCTGACGATTTAGGCGCTCGCTTCCGCCGCCTTGCGACGGCCGCGCGGCTTGGGCGCGTCCGCAACGGGCTCGGGAGCCGGGGCGGGCGCGGCCTCGGCGCGCGGGCCGGGCTTGCGACCGAGGCCGATCTTCTTGGCCATTTCGCGGCGATGGGTCGAATAGTTCTCGGCGACCATCGGGTAATCCGCCTTGAGATTATAGCGCTTGCGATACTCGTCCGGGGTCAGGCCGTTGCTCGACAGGTGGCGGCGCAGCGTCTTGTACGGCTTGCCGTCGATCATCGAGATGATGTGCTCTTTCGACGCCAGCGACTTGCGCGCGGTCACCTTGGGCGTGTGCTCGACGGGCGCGGCGGCCTCTTGCGCGGGCGCTTCGGGCTCGGCGCTGGCGGTCAGGCCGTTCAGCGCGTCATGCATCCGCGCGAGAAAGGCGGGCACATCCTCCGCATTGGCGCGGGTGTTGGCGTTGGACAGCCACGCAATGGTGAGTTCGGTGGCGAGCTCGACCGGATTGATGGCGGAAAGATCGTCGGACAAGGGTGGTTCTCCTTTGAGGATGCGCGCCCTCTAACGAGCCACGTCTTCGCGTCAACAGCTTGGGCGAACATAAGTCGGCGGCTGATCGGTCGCGAAAGCATTCGCAAAGCGTTGCGGCTGGGGGTGATCGGGTCGCCATTGCCGCGTTCACACGCTGGACGGCGGGCGTTGCTTTGCGTTTCCTTGCGCCGATGAACGATTGTTCAGCGCTTATCGGCCAGGCGAACGCGCAACGCCTTGACCACCGCGGGCGTGATCCGCCCGATCAGCACCGCGACGCCGCGCGCATTGGGGTGCAGCCCGTCCGCCTGGATCAACTCGCGCCGCCCCGCCACGCCGTCGTAGAAGAAGGGGTAGAACGCGACATGATGTTGCCTCGCCAGCGCCGGATAGAGCGCGTCGAACCGCCGCCGATAGTCGCTGCCGAGGTTGGGCGAGGCGCGCATCCCGGTCAGCAATACGGGAATGTGCCGCCGCGCCAGTTCGTCGAGGATCGCGGACAGGTTCTTCGCGGTCTGTTCGGGCGGCAACCCGCGCAGCATGTCGTTCGCGCCTAGCTCGACGATCACCAGGTCGGGCGCTCGCCCGAGGCCGCGCAGTCCCCAACGGAGCCGCGCCAGCCCCTGCCGCGCGGTGTCGCCCGACACGCCGCCGTTCGCGACGGTGGCGTCCACCCCCGCCCGGCGCAGGGCCGCCTGCAATTGCACGGTGAAACCCTGTTGCGGCGGCAGGCCATAGCCTTCGGTCAGGCTGTCGCCCAGCGCCCAGACCAGCGGCCCCGCGCTTGCCGGGGTCGCGAGCACGAGCAAGAGGTGGACAATGGCGGCGCGCCAGCCATATCGGATCGGTGACATCGCCTGAGCCTACCAGCGTCATCGCCGCGCGCAACGTGACGCTGTCGCTGGGGCCGGTCGGCGCGCGGACCGATATTCTGCGCGGTATCGACCTCACCGTCGGCGCGGGCGAGAGCGTCGCGCTGCTGGGTCCCTCGGGCTCGGGCAAATCGTCGCTGATGGCGGTACTCGCGGGGCTGGAACGGCCGAGCGGGGGCGAGGTGGAGGTGACCGGGCTCGACTTCGCGCGACTGGACGAGGACGCGCTGGCGGTGGCGCGGCGCGGGCGGATCGGGGTGGTGCTGCAGGCGTTTCACCTGTTGCCGGGCATGACCGCGCTCGAGAATGTCGCGGTGCCGCTGGAGCTGGCGGGCGCACGCGACGCGTGGGCGCGAGCGGAGGCGGGGCTGGCAGCGGTCGGCCTGTCGCATCGCCTGCGCCATTATCCCGCGCAGCTGTCGGGCGGCGAGCAGCAGCGCGTGGCCATCGCCCGCGCGCTCGGGCCGCGCCCGGCGCTGTTGTTCGCGGACGAGCCAACCGGCAATCTCGATACCGCGACGGGGACCGCGATCATGGACCTGCTCTTCGCGCGGCAGCGGGAGGAGGGCGCGACGTTGTTCCTCATCACCCACGACGCGCGGCTGGCGGAGCGGTGCGGGCGGGTGGTGGAGCTCGCCGACGGGCGCGTCGTGGCGGACGGGCGGGCTTGACCGCCCTGGCCTCGACCTCGCCGTCACCCCGGACTTGTTCCGGGGTCCAGCGGTGTCCCCGCGCCACCGGTCGCAGTATCCGCACAACGCTGGATGCCGGAACAAGGGTGCCCAGCAAAGTACTACTTTGCTGGGACCCAACAAGTCCGGCATGACGAGTAGGAATGGGATCGAAGTTGGGGATACCCGCAATCGTGTGCTGATGTCGTGCGCCCGCGTGCTGGTCCGATGCTAGCCCTCCGCCTCGCGTTGCGCGACCTGCGCCGGGGCGGGCGCGGGCTGTGGCTGCTCGCCTTATGCCTGTTCCTTGGCACCGCCGGGCTGGCGGGGATCGGCAGCTTCTCCGCGTCGCTCCTCGCCGGGCTGGCGGGGCAGGCACGCGCGACGCTCGGCGGCGACTTGGAGCTGCGCGTGTCGCAGCGGCGCGCGACCATTGCCGAGCGGGCCGACTTCGCCGCGCTCGGTCGCGTGTCGGAAACGGTGCGGATGCGCGCGATGGCGGACCCGCTGAACGGCTCCGCGCCCGCGCTCGCCGATCTGAAGGCAACCGACGCCGCCTGGCCGCTTGTCGGCCGCGCGACGTTCACCGGCGCGCGGCCGCATGGGCTGCAGGCCGCGCTCGCTCCCGCACTGGCGGAGCGACTGCGCCTCCACATCGGCGACCACCTCCGCGTCGGCGACGCGCGGCTGACGGTCAGCGGCCTGCTCACCGGCGAGCCCGACGCGCTGGGTGAAGGCTTCCGCCTCGGCCCCGCGCTGCTCGTCGACCTCCCCGCGCTCGACGCCGCCGGGCTGGAGCAGCCCGGCAGTCTCTTCGAAGCGCGTTACCGCATCGTCCTGCCGCGTGGCGCAGACGCGCGCGCGATCGGCGAGCGGCTCGTCGCGCGCCACCCGGGCGCGGGGTGGAGCTTCCGCACCGTCGATCAGGCGGCGAACGGGCTCAAGCGCGGCGTCGGCGAGCTCGGCCAGTTCCTGCTCCTCGTCGGCCTGTCCGCGCTGGCAATCGCGGGCGTGGGCGTGGGCAGCGGCGTGGCCGCGTGGCTCGCGGGCAAGACGGGCGAGGTCGCGACGTTGAAGGTGCTTGGCGCGCGCTCCGGCTTCATTGCGGCAGTGGTGGGCGGCGAGCTGGCGATCGTCGCGGGCGCGGCGACGCTGGCGGGGCTGATCCTCGGCGCGGCGACGCCGTGGATCGTTGCGGGCGTGGCGGGGAGCGCGTTGCCCGTGAAGCCGCGGCTGGCGATCTACCCCGAGCCGCTGCTCGTCGCCGCCGCGCTCGGGTTGCTGGTCGCCGCGCTGTTCGCGCTCCCTTCGCTGGCGAGAGCGCGCGCGGTGCCTGCCGCTGCGTTGCTGCGCGGCGTCCATGCCCCACGCCGCTGGCCCGGCGCGCGCGTCGTGCTCGCACTGGCGGCGCTGGCGAGCGCGCTGGTGG
>CAXTTU010000043.1:0-14513 GCA_964247225.1 uncultured Sphingomonas sp.
CGGGACGCGACGTGGAGAAATTGAGGCTGGCGCTCGCAGGGCTTGGCGACGACGCGCGGGGAGAGTCGCTCGACGCTTCCGATCGGGTCGCGCTCGAAGCCTTCTTCGCCCGCACCGGTCCGTTCGACCACCTGGTGATCGCCGCGTCTGGTGGCGTCGGCGCGGGGCCCTTCGCCGGCCTTCCTCGCGACGACCTCGCCCGCGGGTTCGACGCGAAATTTTGGGTGCAATGGCAATGCGCGCAGGCGGCCCTACCCAATCTGGCGCAAACCGGCTCCATCACTTTCGTGACGTCCGTCTCTGCTCGGATCGGCAATCCGGGCACGTCCGGGTTGGCCGCGATCAACGGCGCGCTCGCGGCGATGGTGCTGCCGCTGGCGCACGAACTCGGCCCCGTCCGGGTGAATGCCGTGTCGCCGGGCGTGATCGATACGGCTTGGTGGGACCGGTATCCGGAAGAGTTCAAGCGCAAGACGTTCGCGCAAATTTCAGCGACTGCGCCCGTAAGGCGGGTCGGGCAGCAGGAAGAGGTCGCGGATGCGATCGTCTTTCTGGCCGGAAACGCCTATGTCACCGGCGTGATCCTCGATGTCGACGGCGGCATGCGCGGGGCGTCGCCGGGGTGAGGCCGATGCCAGTCCCGCTCCCGCTTGTCGTCCGCCTTGTGCATCGTCGCCCCGAACCCCTGCCGCTCGGAATCTGGATGCGCCGGCGGGCCGGTCGTTATGTGCTTGCGAGGATGTGAACCGATGAACCGGCTCTGGACCCTTGCTGCCACGCCTGTGACGCCATGGCCGGACGACGACACATACGCGCTGATCGAAGAGCCCATCCCCTTGGTCGGCATGGGCCAGGCGCTGACCCAAACGATCTACGTTTCGCTGGATCCCTACCAGTGGCTTAATCAGCGCCACGGGATGGCGGTCGCGGGAGGTAGAGCGTGTCACGCCCGGACGGTCAGCCAAGTGGTTCAAAGCCGGTTGGACGAGTTCGCGCCGGGCGACGTCGTCTTCAATACAAACGGTTGGGCGGAATACGGCCTGATCGGCAGAGGCGTGGCGTACCCCTCCTACATGGCCCCTCGAAGGATCGACCCACGGCAGGGGAGGATCAGCAACGCGCTGGACGTGCTCGGATTGCTCGGGCTGACGGCCTATGCCGGCCTAATCCTACAGTGCGCGCCAGAGGCAGGAGAGACGGTCGTCGTGTCCGCGGCTGCGGGAGGCGTCGGACAGATCGTTGGCCAGCTTGCGAAGCTGAAGGGGTGCCGCGTTGTCGGCATCGCCGGCCCGGAGAAAAAGTGCCGCTACGTCGTCGACGAACTCGGCTTCACCGCCTGCGTATCCTACCGCTCGCCGACCTTCACCGCCGACCTTCGATCTGCGTGCCAAGATGGCGTCGATGTTTACTTCGAGAACGTCGGCGGCACGGTCTTCAGGGCTGTGCTGCCGTTGTTCAACCGCGGCGCCCGGATGACGATCTGCGGCATTGTGGCGCACCTCGGCGACGAGGCACCGTTCGCGGCCGGAGAAATCGAGCGACGGGCGGCGGAGGCAGCCGGCGTGCGCGTGCAGGGCCTTTCGGTCGGCAACTACGTCGAGCGCTGGCTCGATCCCTTTCTGCGCGAAATCGCTCCACAGGTCGCTTCGGGCGCAATCCGCTACCGAGAAGAGGTAAGAAAAGGTCTTGAATCCATTCCGGCCAGCTTCCGAGATATGCTGAGTGGCGCTACTTTCGGTAAGACACTCGTCCAAGTTAGCTCGGATCCGACGATGAATACAGACTGAGCCGCAGGGACTGTTCTCTGGTGCATGTCACAGAGGTCGGAAACGTGATCTATGCCTTCAATGCGAGACACGTGAGGCGCGCCTTATGTGTAGGGATTCCTTTCGCATCCCGCGATTTTGGATGCATTGGACCTCTCCAGAGAACTCCCGTACCGCCTGCCACTGGTCGAATGCTTCGACGGCATAAACGACCCAATCTGCAGGACGCAGGTCCAAGCTCCGTCCGAAGGATCGTTTGGATGGTCCGGTTGTCCAACCCATGTCATGGCCTCGGGCGAGTCGAGCGAGCGTCTGAACTACCGTGCTAGCGTGCTGTTAGGCTCGTCTCCTGCCCGGGGCGGCGCAGACCCACTCGCGTCGAGGATTGCCGGCGTACTGGCAAGATGATTTCGACTTGCGCAAGTATTGATTGATGGACTCGGACTTGCAATCGGCAGCTGCGTAGTGCGGGACGTCCGCTCACCCCATATAGCGCGCAATCGCCTTGGGGCTATTGTGACCGAATAGCATGCCGATAAAGGTATGCTGTCGCGAACATGGCCAACTAACGCTAAGCTGTGACGGGGATGGTTGAGGCGCAAGTGGCCCAGCCGGGGGCGGACGGATAGCCGCGTCAATCACCCGAAGGAAAGTTCTCGAGGGTGGCCGCGGCGTCCTGCAGACACGAAGCCCAGATGGAGAGGATCCGTCCTTCCTCTGGCCGATCCGAGGCGGTTGTAGCTGCAAAGTCGCCTAATGCGCGAGCTAGTTCTTTGCTCGAGATAATTCGCTCCCGTTCCAAGATCGTAGCGAGGAGCGCCAACCAACCGCCGTGCGCACGCACCAGCATTTCAATTTGAAGGGGTTGCGGATGTTCGGGGGTAAGAATGCCTGAACGGCTACCGCCGTTACCAAGCCGCGCAACCAGCCATCTGATCATCGACATGAGACGCATTCCATCAACCGCCGCAGCCGGGACGGTTGAACACGCGGGAACACTGGTAACCACGCCCCACGTATTCCCCGCACCGGCTAGCCGGCGACAAGGTCTTTTATTCCGTGGGCCGCCCGACAAAGTCGGGGACCCAGTGTTCAGCCGCACTCGCGGGCCGGGGATGGTGTTCAAGCCGCCCCACGGCGCAGCTGTCATGCCATAGGCTCGCCCCGAAGGCACGCCATTCTTGCATGGTCTATTTAGCGATAACGCCGATTCCCGTTAAAAACATACTGGCCGGCTTCGGGGCGCTCCGATAGGCTTGGCGGCATGAGCGAGAGCACCCCAGGGTCCGAGTCCGAGCCCCAAAACCTTCAAGCGATCGTGGCAGGCGCAGTGGTCGTGCTCGATCAGGTCACGTCACTCGAACCTTTCCTGCCGCAGCTCGCCCCCGACGATCGCGAGCGGGTCGATGCTTATGTCTCGCGCGCCTCGGCGGAGGCCACCTTGCGCGCGTACAAATCCGACTGGCGGCTGTTCTGCGCGTGGTGTGGCGAGAACAACTATCGGCCGCTGCCAGCCGCGCCAGCGACCGTGGCCGCGTTCTTAACGCTGCTCGCCGAGCGCGGGTTCGCGCCGGCGGAGCCGCACCGCACGAAGCGGGGCAAGTTGCTCCCGCGCAAGGAGCCGTTCCCGCTCGGCCGCGCCACCATCGGTCGACGGTTGGCCGCGATCGTCTTCGCTCACCGCGCTGCGGACGTGGAGCCGCCGACGACCCAGCCCGATGCCGCGCGGCTCGAGAAGGCGATGCGCGGGATCCGCAAGGACAAGAAGGGCGAACTGCCCGGTAAAAAGCGGGCGGCCGACGGCGACGTCCTGCGTGACATGCTCCGCAGCATCACCGGTAAAGATCTGCGCGCCTTCCGTGACCGGGCGTTGCTCGCCATTGGAATGGCGGGCGCCTTCCGCCGCTCCGAGTTGGTCGCGGTCACCGTCGCTCGCGTCTCCGAGGACGGACGCGGCCTCCTGATTCGAATTCCGTCATCCAAAACCGATCAGGAGGGGCAAGGCCACACTGTCGCCATCCCAGACGGGCGCCGACTGGAGCCGGTTCGGCATTACCGGGCCTGGCTGGAACAAGCTGGGATTACTGCCGGGCCGGTGTTCCGCAAGCTCACGCCGCAAGGCCGGCTCACCGACCAGGCGATGAGCGCGCAAGGTGTAGCGTTGGTCGTCAAGGCCGCTGCGGTCGCGGCGGGGTATCCGCCCGAGATGTTCTCAGGGCACAGCTTACGAGCCGGCTTTCTGACCGAGGCGGGGAGGCAGAACGCCAATCTGTTCAAGATGAAAGAGCACAGCCGGCATTCATCGCTCGAGATGGTCGCCGAATATGTGCGCGACCATGAGCGATTTCGCGAGCATGCGGGCGAGGGCTTCCTTTGAGAGGCGCAGCCGCGTCGCGCCGGGCTCGCCGAGATCCTTCTTAGAATGGTGCTCGCTTGGGCCAGCGATGTGCACTCACCCGCTCGACTTCTCGTTGGTGTGCGCGTCGGCCGCGCTTTCCGGCGTAGCCCTTGCCGGGTACCCTTGTCTGCTTGTTCACCGCCAGCGCCTGGAGGCGGGGCAGTTCCGTCTTCGCACAATAGCGCTGGATAACTCCCAGCAGCCAGCTCGCCGCGCGCCAATGAAGCCCGATGCTCTCGGTCAGTTCCTTGTAGCTCAGCGGCTGCCCCTCCTTCGCCGCCGCGACCAGCTTCGGCCATGCTCTCCGTGCGCGGCGACGGTGCATCTTCCTGTTCATAAAGCCAGCACTCCTGATAGACCTACCCGCCAAGCGCCGTTCGGTTCCGGCGGCAGACTACGCGAGCCAGCGACGGGCATTTAGCGTCACCGACGCCCGGCAGTCGGTCGCCGGCTTGGTCGCCAGGCGTCGCAGATTATGGGGAGGACACGTCCTCGTACCGACCCGCCCGCCGCAGCTGCCTGACGATGCCGTTGAAGGCTGCGGTGACGCCCTGTGCGCGGCCGATGTCGTTGTCCTGCTTTGCTGCATCCCAGTAGAGTTCCAGTGGCCAGCGCTCGGGACAGTGCGGCAGCAGGCAACGCAGGGCCAGCCGGACCTCCACGCCATCGACCCGCATGTCCGAGCACCGCGAGACGCCAGAGCGGAGAATGTGAACCGACAAGGCGATGATGACGCGCTGATGGCGAGTAAGCGGCCCCATGGATCAGCGGAAATCATGGGACTTAAACCGCACGACCTCCTCTGGATCCATGCCGTCGGCGTGCGGCGGCCAGTAGCAGTTGCGCGGTTCCGGACTCCAGCCCTTGTCGCCCCGGTCGGGCGCGCCAGCATGCCGCGCGCCGTCTCCGCGTCCGGTGCGGTGGGGAAAAGACATCTCGCTGACCCGGTGCAGGAGGTCGCCATGATCGACGATGAGATCGCATATGACATGGATGACTTCGCCTTCCTTTTGTACCCTGCCCTTCATGCCGATCATCGAGGCGGACATGACGGTGCGACGCTGTTTCTCGAAACGGTCGGGCCAGATGATGCCGTTGGCGATCCCGGTCTCGTCCTCGATCGTGATGAAAAGGACTCCTTTCGCGCTGCCCGGCTTCTGGCGAACGAGAATTATGCCCGCGACCTCGACATGACGACCGTCGCGGATGGTCGCGAGGTCGGCGCAGCGCGTCACACCTCGCCGGGTCAAGTCGTCGCGCACGAACGTCAGCGGATGAGCGCGAAGGGACAGCTGGAGCGCGCGATAGTCCTCGATCACCTCGCGGCCATCGGTCAGCGGACGCAAGGTGACATCCGGCTCCAGTCCCTCCGCACTGATGGTTCGGGCGTTCCGGTCAGCGGCCGCGAAGAGTGGTAGCGGTGCCTCGCGGAGCCCCCTCACCTTCCACAGGCCTTGCCGGCGGTCGGCACCGAAGGCATGGAAGACGTCCCCATCGGCTAGCTTCTCGACCGACGCGCGTGGGACGCCAGATCGCCGCCAGACGTCTTCGACGGACTCGAAAGCACAGGCGCTGCGCGCCCCCACGATCGCGGCACCGTCGGCGTTGGACAAGCCACGCACCTGGCGGAGTCCGAGCCTCACGGCTTGGAAGTGGCCGCCGGTCGGCTCGAGCGTACAGTCCCACCGGCTCGAATTGATGCACGGAGGCCGGACCTCGACCCCGTGCTCCCGGGCGTCTCGGACAATCTGCGCCGGCGCGTAGAAGCCCATGGGTTGGGCGTTCATCAATGCCGCGCAGAAGACATCCGGGTGGTGATGTTTCATCCACGCGGACGCGTAGGCGATCTTCGCGAAGCTGGCGGCGTGGCTCTCCGGAAACCCGTAGCTGCCGAAGCCCTCGAGCTGCCGAAACGTGCGCTCGGCAAATCCGCGCGGGTAACCGCGCGCCACCATGCCCCCGATCAGCTTCTCTGAGAAGTGGGAGACCCCGCCGGTGAACTTGAAGGTCGCCATCGCACGCCTGAGCGCGTCGGCCTCGGCCGGGGTGAAGCCCGCCCCCACGATCGCGACCTTCATGGCCTGTTCCTGAAAGAGCGGCACGCCGAGCGTCTTCTCGAGCACGGCCCGCAGCTCCGGGCGCGGGTATTCAGGCTTCTCCAGGCCTTCGCGCCGCCGCAGGTACGGGTGGACCATGTCCCCCTGGATCGGACCGGGGCGCACGATGCCGACTTGGATCACGAGATCGTAGAAGCGCCGCGGCTTCATGCGCGGCAGCATCGCCATCTGCGCCCGGCTCTCAATCTGAAAGGTGCCCAGCGTGTCCGCCTTCTGGATCATGGCAAGCACCGCCGGGTCGTCGTCCTGCAGGTCGGCCAATCCGACCGACAGGCCCTTGGCTTCTTCGAGCAGGTTGAAGGCTCGGTTCATGCAGCCGAGCATCCCAAGCCCCAGAACGTCGACCTTCATGAATTTGAGCGCGTCGATATCGTCCTTGTCCCATTCAATAATTTGGCGATCCTCCATCGCCGCCGGCTCGATCGGCACCAGGTCGTCGAGGCGATCCTGGGTGAGAACGAAGCCGCCGGGGTGCTGGCTCATGTGGCGAGGCACGCCGATCAGTTTGCGGGCAAGCTCCAGCGTCAGGCGCAGCCTGCGGTCCGCGATGTCGAGGTTGAGCTCCTCGACCTGCTTCTCCCCCACGCCCTCGGCCGACCAGCCCCACACGAGCCCGGCGAGCGAGGAGGTCAGGTCCTCGGGAAGGCCGAGGGCCTTGCCGACGTCGCGAACCGCGCCCCGCGCGCGATAGCGCGTGACCCCGGCGGTCAGCGCGGCCCGGTCGCGGCCGTAGGTCTCATAAATCCACTGGATGATTTCCTCGCGCCGCTCGTGTTCGAAGTCGACGTCAATATCGGGCGGCTCGCGTCGCTCACCCGAGACGAAGCGCTCGAAGAGCAATTCGTGCTTGATCGGATCGATACTGGTCACGCCGAGCACGAAGCAGACGCAGCTGTTGGCAGCCGAACCCCGCCCCTGACAGAGAATGCCGCGCCGGCGCGCCTCGCGCACGATCGCGTGGACCGTCAGGAAATAGGGCGCGTACCCCAGCTCGCCGATCAGGCGCAGCTCGTGGTTGATCTGGTCGAGATAGGCTTGCGGCACGGAGCCGTCGAACATCCGTTCGGCCGCTTCGGCCGTCATCCGTTCGAGCGCCTGTTGCGCGCTTAGCCCCTCAATCAGACGCTCGTGCGGATACTGGTAGGCGAGTTCGCCGAGGTCGAAGGAGCAGGCCGCTGCAATGTCGACGCTGGCACGCAGCGCATCCGGGTAGGCGCGGAACCGGCGGGCCATCTCCTCCGGCGACTTCAGCGCCCGATCGGCATTGACCTCGCGGCGGTATCCCAGCTCGTCGACCGTACATTTCTCGCGCACCGCGGTAACGACATCCTGCAGCAAGCGCGCTTCCGGCGCATGGTACAGCACGTCGCCGGTGACGACAGCGCGGACACCGGTTGCCGACGCTTGCCGCGCCAGCGCGTCTATCCGAACGGCATCATCTGGCCGGCGCCGCTGGAACAGCGCCATGTATCCGCGATGGCGATAAACGGCTCTCAGTTCGTGCAGCGCGAGAAGGTTTTGATCGTCCGCCTCGTGCGGCAGCAGGATCGCGACGATGCCTTCGGCCAAGGGTGCCAGGTCAGGCCAGTGCAGCAGGCATCCCCCCTTCCCTGCCCGCCGCTTGCCGATCGTCAGTAGTCGCGTGATCCGCGACCAAGCCTGCCGGTCAGTGGGATAGAGGATTAGGCAACGCCCGCAGGATAGATCGGCCCGCGTGCCGGCGATCGAGCGTACGCCGGTCGCCTTCTGCGCCTCCCAGGCGCGGACCACGCCCGCGACGGTGCCGACATCGCCTACGCCGAGCGCCGGATATCCGAGCAGTGCTGCGGCGGCGAACAGTTCCTCCGGGCTGGAGGCGCCGCGGAGCAGCGAGAAGTGCGTCAGCACCTGCAGTTCTACATAGTCGATCATGCGAACACGCCGTGCATCCACCACGTGAGATCGCCGGTGTCGCTCTCTACCCCGTCACCTCGCCGGAAGACCCAAAAGCGTCCGCCATCCTCGTCCTCGACGCGATAATAGTCCCGGACAGCCCAGACCTCGGCGTCGCGGCGCCACCACTCGCCATGGATGCGCTCTGGTCCGTCGCCGGAAACAACCTTGTAGGCGCGGCCGCGCCACTCGAAGCGACGCGGCGGCTGGTCCGGCAGCAGCGCGATCACCCGCGATAACGGTTCGGGCCGCGGGAACAGACGTACGGGCCGTCGCCAGCCCGGCCATGTTCCAGGCAGGTCAACAGGATCGGCGCGGACGACCGCACGCTCCGGCACATGGCTGTCGACAGGGCTGAGCCTGAAGACCGCAGCCAGCCCGATCCGGCCGGCGACGACATCGACCAGACGTGCGGGATCGCGGACCGTGGTCTCACCGGTCAGCACCGCCCCGAGATCGACGGCGTCGAGCGGCTCGGTATGAGGTGCGACCAGTCGGAGCTGCTCCAATCCCATACCTGGATCGATCCGCTCGATCCGCAGCTTCAGCAATCGCAGGAGGTGCGGAATCTCGCGCGTGGGACGGGACGTGCCGATCGCGACGATCTGCTCGCTCGCGTCGACCCGCAGGCCGCAGAGCCGCAGCGATCGGACGCCCAATCCTCTCTCGCGCAGCACGGCTGTCATCTCGACCAGCAAGTCCTCCATGACCTGCAAGATGGCTTCCGGCGTACCGATCGGCTCTAGCAGCCGGCGTTCGACCATCGGCACCGCCGCATCCTCGCGCGGCGTGATCGGCTCGGCGGCGCTGCCAAGCGCCTGATCCAGCCGTGTGATCGCCGGAAGGCCGAGTCGACGTGCGAGGGGCCCGCGCGCGACCGGCAGGAGGTCGGCCACCGTCTCGAACCCGAAGCGGCGCGCGGCACTGAGTGCAACTCCGCTCAATCGAAGTGCCGCGAGGGGTAACGGCGAGAGCGCAGGAAGGAGGTGCCCGGGCGGAACGATCGTGACTTCGGCCTGCGCGAAGCGTGCCAGGGCGTGGGCGGCCCCCGCCGTGTCCGCGATAGCCACACGAGCGGTGAAGCCCGCGCGTTCGCAGAAGACCCGCAGGCGCCGACAGAACCGCTCCTCGCCGCCATGGAGGTGGGCGCACCCGGCGAGATCAAGCCACAGTCCGTCCGGCGGCGTCGCGGCCGCGACCGGCGACCAACGCCGTACCGCCAGCAGCGCGAGGCGGTCGAGCAGCCGGACATCGGCGTCCGGCTGGTGGGGACGGACGTCCAGATCCGAAACCAGCGCCCGGGCGTGCGTCGCGGCCATGCCCACGTGGATGCCAAGCGCCACTGCCGCGCCGCACGCGGCGACGATTTCCTCCCGTCGTCCGACCTTGCCGACTAACACGAGCGGGCTCCGGACGTGCGCAATCGGCGACTCGGACGTGGCAGAACCTTTCGCGGAGGCCTCTCGCTTGAACGGATGGTCGGCCGCTTCCGACCGCCTTCCGAGTTCGCGCATGGGCGGCTGCGCGTGCCGAGGCCGTGCGGCGATTTGCCGTTCGACATTGGCAAATGTCGGGGTCTCTGCGCGCGCCCAACGCGCACCCGGCCTCCAGCCGCGGCTGCGCGGGACCGAACAGGCGCCCGGGTCATCATCGACAGGGAGCTGAAGGACCGGCCTCTCAGGCGGCCGCGATGCGAACCGTTCCAGCCGCCTCAGCCGTTCGATGGCCAGGTGCGGCAGGAACAGCGAGACGACCCGTCCCATCGCTGCCCTCCACGATCACGGAAAAGGACTCGCCACCGCGCTGCCGAGCCATCTCTAGCTCCCATCGTGCCCGGCCGACTCCTGGCACTTCGAGCCGCTGCGACGGCGCGCTGGCGACCCTCCACCGGGTCCAAGCAGCGGACGGCTCGCCAAGCGGGTCTTGGTCGCGCCGACGGTGCCGGCGGAGTAGCAGGACGGGCAGGTCGGCATCGGCCGCCACCAGCTGCAGCCGGCGGGTAGCGACCATCGAGATCTTGCCGACCTCGGCAACGACGGCGGATGGAGTGCCGTCGCGAACGGCATCCTCAACGACGGCAAGGAGCGCCCTGTCGTCGCGTGGCTGGGCGTGTATCACGTCGGCCGACAAAATACCTGCCTGCGCGAGCCCGGGCGCGTAGAGGTCGCTTCGACAACTCACCCACAGTACGGGTCCGCCGATATCACGCGCCTCGCGAGCGGCAATGCCCGCGAGGAAGAGCGTGGCAGCGGCATCATCGCAGAGCGAGCAGGTCCGCGCGGCGACCTCGTGAAGGGCGCCCGCACGCAGCCCGCCGCTCGCAAGGCGGCAATCAAGTGCATCCACGCCGAACGGCATGGTCCGATGGTCCGGCAGCGGCGCGGCAAGCGCGCGCAGATGCGCGAGGCTTTCGGACGGAGGTTGAAGGGCGGTAGGCATGATCAGCTAGACTCGGAGTGTTCTCCTAATGTTCCATCGCTGTCGGCTGCCGGTCAAGCTGCAACTCGCCGGTGGGGCTGCAGCTCGTCTCAAATCGTGTGCGAGCTTGGTTGTGTTATCGCGGAGCGCGCGGTTACAGCGGAGCGCTTTCAGCAACGCTTCTACTATCATCACCGCGAGCTGCGATGCCGGCCTGCATCCCGATCCCGACGCGACCTCAAGGCATCGTTCCAGTCGTTATGGTTGTCGGGGACGCGGCTGAGAAGCTCCCGTCCATTCGAGGTCAGATGCTCCCTCGCCTTCTCCAGCAACCGCTCGGCCGCTCGGCCCCGATCGCCGTACACGATCACCCGCCGTACCTTCTCCGGAATGGCCACGAAGGCGAGGCGCTCGACGCCGCCGAGCGCCCAAGTCGGCGTGCCGAACCATTCCATCGCGGAGAGCGCATCCTCGATGCCCTCGGCGAGGCCCAGCTCATCCGTAGCCGGCGCAAGCCGGATCGCCGCCGTGCCGAGCAGGCCCAAGGAGACCTTTGGCTTCGAGATCGGCTTCCGCAGCACGTCATCGGGATCAAGGAAGGTACGCTGAACGGCGACGACGCCGAGGTCATTCTCGACCGCGGCGATCATGGCCGGCATCGTCCTGCGCTCGGCTCCCGAGCCGAGGACGGTTGCAGAATTAAAGCGCAAGGCCTTCGGGAACGGCAGCTTCAAGCCACGGGCCTGGAGGTAGTCCTCGGCGAGCGTGCCGGCGATCGGCCTGCTCGCCTTCCAGAGGCGAAGAGCCAGTGCGCCCATGTCGCGCCTGGGCTTGTTTGTCGTCACCGTCAGTGCGCCGCGGTCGTGGAGCCGCTCGCGATCCAGCGCCTTCAATACCGCGACGGTCGTGCAGCCGGCGAAACAGTGAAAGAGGATAGCTGTGTCGCCGAGGCGGACCGAAAGGCTAGGGGTGGCATCGTCGTGAGCGGGACAGCGACATTCGCCGCGTGTGCCATGCCACACCCCGCCGAGCTTCTCGACGATGGTCCTGGCGCGGACCTCAGCGTCGAGGGAGGGTCGCGACACGGTTGCTTCTCGGATCTGGCAGTCTTCGATCATGCTGGGCTCCGAAACATCGACAGCCATCCCAGCAGCGCCCTCCACTCTTGAGGTGGACGACGCGCAAAGCGGATCCTGCCCACGTGCGCGGTCCTGCTCCAAGCGGACGCGCTACCCCTTTCCTGCACCTCACGGTGACGGCTAGCTGTAGCGCCCGGTGAAGAGGTCGCCCAAAGCGCGCCGCCGAAAAGCGTTCCACCACCGGCGGCGCCGATGTTCGGGAGCGTCGTGCATTATGTGGCAGCGCGGACAGAGCGCTGCGAGGTTGCGCCAGCGCGGACCGCTGAAAGTCGGGTCGTGGTTGAGGTGAGCGGTCGCCAGGTAGACGGGCTTTCGAGTCATCCGCACGGCGTCCAGCGGCACGAATTTCGGTTGCCGCCGAAGCACGCGGCCGCGGCCGTCGCGCCAGGCGGCGATCTCGATGTCCCACCATGTTCCATCGGTGCCGGCGAGCTGCGCGACGTGTCGTCCGTGCGGCCGTTGGCAGCGCTCGCAGCGCCCGCCGGCTCGCGTGAAACGAACGATCCGGCTGATCTCCGGCCAGTCGATCGGGTATAGCCAGCGATGTTCGGGACGGATCGGCATGGAGGGATTCTGAGTCATCCAGCGCCGGAACGAAAGGAGAAAATGCCTTCTCCCACGATGGATGGACGTTTCTCAGGCACAAGCGCGCACGGGCTTCCGCGCGAGCCTCGCGCCGCAAGGTCAAGCGCGACTGATCCGCCGTGCGGGCGGAGAGCGCATGCGGTCGCAGCCGCAGCGAAGCGTCGGAGCGCAATGCCGCAGAATCACTCTTGCACGTCATCGACCTTCCTCGGCCTCCGCCTTGCTCAAGGTGGAGAAGGTGTCAGCGATCAGTTCGGTGCGATACGAGACATCGTTTGCCTCGCCATGGCTGCTCTCCCTCACCCTGCCGGTAATATGCACCAGGTCGCCCTTGCCGGCCGCCTCGACCTGCTGGACCACATTCGAGAAGCAGACCACGCTGTTCCAGAGCGTGTCCGTTTTCCAGTCGTCGCCGTCCCGCCGATTGTAGTTCGCCGCCACGCTCACATAGGTGACGCGCTCGCGAGCAGTGATCTTTCCGACCCGACCGATGATGCGAAACTCGGCGATGTTCTGTGGCATAGCTACCTCCTTCGTGAGCATGTATCTTGACATCAGTGGTCGAGCAGGCGGCCAATTGTTCTCAACCTCTTTGTGCCGAAAATGGTATCGAGCGATGTTCTCGGGCGTCGCGTAGGTCGCGTAGGCCTGCGTCCAATCCGTGCTGATGGCGTGCTGCGCGGTTCGGAGCGGCATGCGATGCTCGCAGACGAGGCGCCAGAGGAGGTAGGCGAGATCGTTCTTGTCGC
Source organism: uncultured Sphingomonas sp. (assembly GCA_964247225.1). Lineage (GTDB taxonomy): Bacteria > Pseudomonadota > Alphaproteobacteria > Sphingomonadales > Sphingomonadaceae > Sphingomonas. Next base: position 13,105 of record CAXTTU010000043.1, read on the forward strand.
CGGCATTTGCTTGGCCACGCCTTGGCTGCAACCAGAGGTCGCGCGCGTCGAAGGGCGCGCCACCGATCGAGATCGGTATCAGGTGGTCAAGCTCGTAGTCGGCCATGCGCTCGCCGGGATGTTGCACGTCCATCAGGTGGCGCTTGTACGCGTCGGTGACGGCGTAGCTCGGCCGGGCTGCGCGGGCGTATCCTGGTCGGCAGATCGTCCTTCCTATGTTGGCTTGGCTGACGGCAGGGTCGACCGCGCCGGTCGTGCCGGGCGGCGGCAGGACGCTGGCGCGGTCCGGGTTCAGCAGGCGATTACGAAGCGCCACCCTGAGGCCAGCCACTGCATCGCAAAACCCGGCTGCACCTGCAGCGGCGCAGGAGCTTCGCTTACCTTCCGAACTAGCCTCGCCCAATGGCCGCCGCGAGAGTGCGGCCGTCGCGATGATCGCGAGCCCGCCGAGCACCGCGCGCAGCCTCATAGAGCTTGCAGAGCCTGCCTCCGGGCAGGCCTAAAGCATAGCAAGGCGCTTTTTCGTTTCAATTGCACGAGATCACCGCATAGCAACCCGCCGCCTGGCGCCGCTAGCGTCCTGATATCTCTCGATCCTGGACAAGATCAAATAGTATCCGCTCCATAAAGCGGCCGAGAACACTCCAAGTCTCGTGTTGCTTTGCTGCAAGCCGCTCCTTAGCCTGTTGTTATATGAGCAGTTTACCGATCTCGGTTCTGCATTGAGAGTCCAACAAGCGGAAACTTGTAAGTGCTTCCGACGAGCTTACTGCAAAAGGCGATCCAGCTCTGCGCGGCGGGGCTCGGGACGGGCGCAGCTCCCGCACCAACCGCCTTCGCGATCGTGGTTAGGACGGGTGCCGTCCTGAAGCAGGCGCCCGGCAACGAAGCGGACGCGATGGCGACGGTTCGCGATCTCCTCACCTCGGGCGCCGATTTCGACGCCGGTCCGCTCGGCATCAGCGGTCGCGATTTCGCGACTTATGGGGTGACGCCGACTTCGGTGTTCGACGCCTGCGCACTAGCGCGCAAGGACGCTGACAGGGCACCGTCTCCGATCGGCGCTCCGGCGACCGTAGCCACCGTGAGCGCGATCATTCGTCGGGCGTTCGACGCGCGAATCACTGACACGATCCGGCCGATGAACGCGAGCTACGGCGCGCGCTACAGCTGGCACAAGGTCGGGCAGGCAATCGACTTCGTCCCCGCCGCTGGCGTCGGCTCGATCACCCACGAGCAGGTCCGGGCGCTGATGAGCGAGGCCGGCGTCCATATTGTCGAACTGCTGGGACCCGGCGATCGCGGGCACTCCAACCATTGGCACCTGGCGTTCGCCCGGCCCGGGCAGGTCATCGGGCGAGTTCGGCAGGTCGAAGGCGACGAGGACTGGATCGTCGATGTCGCCAAGG
>CAXTTU010000044.1:0-14498 GCA_964247225.1 uncultured Sphingomonas sp.
GCGTTGGCGAGGCTGCAATAGTCGAGCCCGGGGCAGGCGATGATGTCGGTGATGAGATCGAGGTTCGGCTCGGCTAGCCCGGCGTCCGCAAGCGCGCGCCAGACGGCGGCGAGGTGGTGCGCGGGGACGTGCGGCAGGACGATGTTCTGGCTGTGCGTCACCCGCAGCTCGTCATGCGCGTACCGCTCGGCGAGGTCGGCCATCAGGTCGATCTGGTCGGCGGACGCGTCGCCAGGAATGCCTCCGACGGGCTTGAGACTGATTGTCACGATCGCGTAGCCGGGCTGCTTGTGCGGCTTCACATTCTGGTCGAGCCAGACCGCGAAGTCGGGATCGGAACGGTCGGGTACTTCGCCCGCCGCCTCGAACGCGGGCGGGGCGAACATCGCGGTGATGCGCGCCAGCTCGGCGGCGGGCGGGTCGAGCCCGAGCGCCTTGACCGCGACGAATTCCTCCTCGACTTGGCGGCGATACTCGTCCGCGCCTAGCTCGTGGACGAGGATCTTGATCCGCGCCTTGTAGATGTTGTCGCGGCGACCGTAGCGGTTGTAAACCCGGAGGCACGCCTCGAGATAGCTCATCAGGTCGTCCGCGGCGACGAAGTCCCTGATCTCGGGCGCGATCATCGGGGTGCGACCCATGCCGCCCCCGACGAACACGCGCGCGCCGAGTTGGCCGTCGCGACGCACGAGTTGCAGCCCGATGTCGTGGAGCCGCATCGCCGCGCGGTCCTCGTCGCTCGCGATCACCGCGATCTTGAACTTGCGCGGCAGATAGCTGAACTCGGGGTGGAAGGTCGACCATTGCCGAATCAGCTCGGCCCAGGGGCGCGGGTCCGCGACCTCGTCCGCCGCCGCGCCCGCGAACTGGTCGGAGCTGATGTTGCGGATGCAGTTTCCGCTGGTCTGGATCGCGTGCATCTCGACCGTCGCCAGCTCGGCGAGGATGTCGGGCGCGTCGGCGAGCTTGATCCAGTTGTACTGGATGTTTTGCCGGGTGGTAAAGTGGCCATAGCCGCGGTCGTACTTGCGCGCGATGTGCGCCAGCATCCGCATCTGGCGGCTGTCGAGCGTGCCGTAGGGGACGGCGACGCGCAGCATGTAGGCGTGCAGCTGTAGGTAAAGGCCGTTCATCAGCCGTAGCGGCTTGAACTGGTCCTCCGTCAGCTGGCCGGCGAGGCGGCGCTCCACCTGGTCGCGGAACTCGTCGACGCGGGCGTCGACGATGGATTGGTCATATTCGTCATATTTGTACATGGCGGGCCTGGGACTGACGAAGCAGGAAGAGGTTCACGCGAAGTTCGCGAAGGAAAGAAGGACGCGAAGAGGGTGATCCCGCTGCGAAGGCAGCCGTGCAAAGAAGCCGGGCAAGACAGCGCGTTGCCGCGCGCGCTCTCTCGTCGCGATCTTATTTCCTTCGCGACCTTCGCGTGAACCAACTTCTTTTGAACGCAACATCATATCACCCACTCGCCCGCGGTCGGGTCGGCGGGCTTGAGCGTCAGGTCGGGGCGCACCGTCGGGCCGAGCGCGCGGATGCGGTCCTTGATATGGGCGGGACGGGGGCCTTCGGGGGTGGCGGTCGCGTCGATCGAATAGGGGCCGGTGACGCGGCGCGCGCCTTCCTCCGCCTGCGCGATCGGCTCGCCGCCGCCGCCGACGTCGCACGCGTCCTCGACATGGCGTGACCAGCCCGAGCCGGTCCACCAGATCACGTCGCCGCTGGCGAGATCGTTGCCGGTAAGGAGCTTCATGCGGCCACGTCTTCCGCCACCCGCGCCCAGCGCGCAAGCCGGTCCTCGGCGTCCGACAGCTCGCCCACTTCGCCAACTAGAACAGTGCGCCCGCGCGCCTGAGGGTCTAGAGGGGTCGCCATGACCCGAAGATGGACCGCGCGAACGCCCGGCGCAACCGGGGAGAAGGTTGGCGCGCGACTAGCTCAGCTATCGACCGCCCGTATCAACCGTCGCGCAGCCCCACGCCGACGCTCGCCCGCGCGGCGTCCGCCTCGTTGCTTACCACTGGATAGGCGCAGTTGTCCGCTGCGTACCAGCCGCCTGGGCGCGCATTGCCGCTCCAGCCGAGCCCGCCGAGCGGCGCGCGGATGCCGGGCGCGTGGGTGGTACGGTTCCAGTTGACCAGTCCGGCGCGCGACCCCGCCCAGAACCGGTCATAGAGCGCGGGTGTCTGGCTGAGCAGCGATGCGCTGAGCCCGAAGCGGGTGGCGTTCGCCTCGGCGATCGCGGCGTCGAAATCGGGAACGCGGATGATCTGCAGGATCGGGCCGAACATCTCCTGGTCGGGCCGGTCGGCGACGGCGGTGACGTCGATCAGCGCGGGCTGCAGGAAAGGGCGACCGGGCACCGGGCGTTCGAGATGCCTGAGCGGCCGCCCGCCGCGCATCAGCAGCGCGAGAAAGCTCTCGGTCAGCGCCTCCGCCGCATCGTTGGAGATAACCGGGCCCATGAACGGCTGCGGCTCGTCGTCGGGCGCGCCGACGATGACGCGCGCGAGCAGCTTCAGGAGCTGTTCGATCAGCGGCGCGGCGGCTTCCTCCGCGACGATCAGCCGGCGTGCGGCGGTACAGCTTTGCCCCGCACTGGCGAAGGCGGACTGGAGCACGATCAGCGCGGCGGCGTGGAGATCGGGCGTGTCCCATACCACCAGCGGATTGTTGCCGCCCATCTCCAGCGCCAGCAGCTTGTTGGGCCGGTCCGCGAACTGCCGGTGGAGCGAAACGCCCGCCTTGGCCGAACCGGTGAACAACACGCCGTCGACGCCGCGATGCCCCGCCAGCGCCTTGCCCTCCGCCGCGCCGCCGGGAAGGAGGCGGACGCACCCCTCGGGCACGCCCGCGCTGAGCAGGCAATCGACCAGCAGCTCGGCGACAGCGGGGGCTTGCGGCGAGGGCTTGAGCACCACCGCATTGCCCGCGACCAGCGCGGGAAGGAGGTGCCCGGCGGGGATCAGCGCGGGGCTGCAGAACGGGGTAATCGCGGCCAGCACCCCGTGCGGCTTGTGGCGGAGTGCCGAGCGCGTGCCCATCGGCGAGTCGAGCCGGCGCTGCGCCGTGCGCTCCGCATAGGCGCCGACCGCGCCGTCGACGGCGGCGATCACCGCATCGACCTCCGCGCGCGCTTCCCAGAGCGGCTTGCCGATCTCGCGCGCGATCAGGTCGGACAGCGCGTCGTGGCGCGCGCGCACCGTGTTGGCGAAGCGGCGCAGCGTCTCGATGCGATAGGTGACCGGGCGCGCGGCCCAGGCGGCGTACCCCGCGCGCGCGGCGGCGACCTCCGCGTCGACATCGCCCGTCTCGCCACGCCACAGCACCGCGCCGGTCGCGGGTTGGTGGGAAACGAGGTCGGGCATGAGCGCGGGGTCTAGCCGATCACTGTTTATGACGGATTGACGACCCTTACGCGCGGAGCGCTTCGCCGGATGCCCTGATCCCCGCGACCTTGGCGTGGAGCGGGGCCCAGTCGTCGTGGCTGTCGATCGCGGACCAGATCGCCTCCACCTCGTCGATCAGCATCGAACAGGGCTCGCCCGACCAATGCGGGTGCGAACGGTCGGCGCGGGGTTGGTAGGGGGCGAGCAGCGCGCGCGCCTCGTCCCACGCCGCGCCGCCCGGCACGTCTCCGCCCCACGCGTCGTGGAAGAACCGGTCGAGCGACACCTGCGTGTCCGCGAGCGCGCGGCGAATCGCCTCCGCCATCGCGCCGTCCTCCTCGGAGCCACGCGGCGCGACGCCGAGCCGCCACAGCAATGCGCTTGCGAACTCGCGCGCGTAGAGCTCGGGAAAGGCGTTCAGCGCCTCGATCATCGGCTCCGCTTCGGCGAGCAGGCGAAGGCTCACCGCGAGCTGCATCACATCCCAATGGATCGCCTCGGGCTGGCGCGCGAAGGCGTACAGCCCCTGATGGTCGAAATACGCCGCGGTGAACCCCGCATCCCAGGTCGGCGCGAACCGCCACGGGCCATAGTCGAAACTCTCGCCGGTGATGTTGATGTTGTCCGAGTTGAGCACGCCGTGGACGAACCCCGCCGCCATGTACCGCGCCGCCAGCCGCGCGGTGCGCGCGACGACGTTGCGGAGCAGCTGCACCGGCGCGTCGGGGCCGGGTTCCTCCCCGTGCAGCTCGCGCAAGGTGTAATCGACAAGGCGACGCATGTTCGCCTCGTCGCGCAGATAGGCGAGGCGCTGGAACGTGCCGATGCGGATGTGCCCGTGGCTGAGCCGTACGAGCACCGCCGAGCGGGTGGGGGAGGGCTCGTCACCGCGGTCGAGCGCCTCGCCCGTCTCGATCAGCGACAGCGTGCGGCTGGTCGGCACGCCGAGCGCCTCCAGCATCTCGGTCGCGAGGATTTCGCGCACGCCGCCCTTGAGCGTCAGGCGGCCATCGCCGAAGCGGCTCCACGGTGTCTGCCCCGACCCCTTGGTGCCGAGGTCCATCAACCGCCCGCGCGCGTCGCGTGCTTGCGCGAAGGTGAAACCGCGCCCGTCGCCGATGTCGGGGTTGTACACCCGGAACTGGTGGCCGTGATAGCGGAGCGCCAGTGGCTCGGGGAGCGAGCGTGGCAGGGGGGCGAAGCGGCCGAAATGCCCGACCCATTCGTCGTCGCTGAGCCCCGCAAGCCCGACCTCCGCCGCCGCGCGATCATTGCGGAACCGCAGCCGCGTCTCGGGGAAGTCCGCCGCGCCGACCGGATCGTAGAAGTCCGGGCCCAGGGTGAGCAGCCGCGTTTCGGGCCGATATGCTTGCGGGTCGAAGGGCATGGGTTGATATGGCCCGCTCCGGCGCGAGGATGCAACCACGCGGGTTAGACAGGGACGAGCGGCATGGACTTTCCCTTCGATGCGCTCGTCTTCGGGCCGGACGATGTCGACCTGTCCCGCTCGCCGCTGGCGGGGCGGATCGACGCGGAAACGTACTGCCTTGGCGCGTTCAACCCGGGGCTGACGCGGCTGCCGAACGGCAATCTGTTGATGATGGTGCGCGTGGCGGAGGCGCTGCGACGGCCCAAGTTCGACGGGCATGTGCATTCGATCCGGTGGTGCGATGGCCAGTATTTGCTCGATGCTTGGCCCGTCGAGCTGGTCGACGCCGCCGACCCGCGTCAGATCGAGATGCGGATCGGCGGCTGGCGGGTGCTGGCGCTGACGTCGATCTCGTGGCTGCTCCCGGTCGAGCTGTCGCCCGACGGGCGGGAGGTGGTGACGGTTCACTATGACCGCGCGATCGCGCCGCGCGAGTCCTACCAATGCTACGGCGTGGAAGACCCGCGGATCAGCCGTGTGGGCGACCGCTGGCTGATGACGACCTGTTCGGTGAGCCCCGAGCGGCTCTGCACCACGCTCTACACGTCGGAGAACGCGCTCGACTGGCGGCTGGAGGGCGTGATCCTCGACCATCAGAACAAGGACATGCTGATCTTCGAAGGGCTGATCGGCGGGCGCTACTGGGCGCAGACGCGGCCGTTGGGCGAGGTGTTCCTTGCCTATCCACCGGGCAGCGAGTATCGGCCCGGGCCGTCGATCAATCTCGCCTCGTCGCCCGACGCGCTCCACTGGAAGCCGTGCGACCGGCCCGGCATCCGCCCGCATTCGGCAACGCTCTCCACCGCGCGGATCGGCGGCGGCGCGCCGCCGGTGCTGACCGATGCGGGCTGGCTGACATTGTGGCACGGCGCGGAACAAACCGCGCCGGTGGGCAAGTACCGGACCTATTGGTCGATCCTCGACCGCGACGAGCCGTGGCGGGTGCTCGATACCGGGCACAAACCGCTGCTCGAACCCGCGCCGGCGCTGACCGAACATTACGGCGAGCGGTTGTATGTGACGGGCGTGGTGTTCACGACCGGGCTGGCCGACGGGGGCGACCACTGGATCGTCGCCAGCGGGGAAGCGGACCTCGCCTGCCGGGTGACGCATGTGTCGAAGGGGGCGGTGGCGTGACGGAAGAGCAGAACGGGTCACGTTTCAAGCTGCCCGCGGCAATCAAGCCGGTGTGGGACTTGCTCGTGCATCTCACCATCGGAGCAACCGTCTTTGGCGGCGTCCTGCTTCTCGCGCTGCTGTTCGCCGGCCTGATCCGGCTGCTCGGGCTCGTCCCGTTCGCGCCTTCGTGGTTGGTGACAGCCGCCGAACGCGTCGAGCAGGTGCTGTTCGGGCTGGACCTTTTCGCCGCCGGGTTGTTTTTATCGGCAGAAGTGGTCAAATTGGTTCGCGGAATATGGAAGGAGCTTCGCCATGACTGATCCTGTATCGGCACCGAAGCGGACGCGACCGGATACGTTTGTCGTTGATCGCGCTTACTTCAAGCGGGAAGCGCGGGAAGCGCTCAAGACCTATTTTGCGCCGTTCTCGGGCGTGTACGCCGCCGCCACTGGCCGCGCGTGGGACGATCGGAGCAGCTGAAGCTAGACCGATGCGTCCGCCGTGCGGTTGGGGCCGCACCTGACGCGATAGCCGCTCGTGACGGCGGCATCGCGCGGCGCTAACGACCGCTGCCATGCCCGCCCCCGTCCGCATCCTGCACCTCCACTCCACCTTTGCGCTGGGGGGCAAGGAGGCGCGGGCGGTGCGGTTGATGAACGCCTGGGGACCGCGCGCGTCGCACACGATCGTGTCGGCGATGCCGGACGAGCTTGGCGCGCGGGCGCGGATCGACGCGGGGGTGAGTTACGAGATCGCGCAGGACCCGCCGCCGCTGACCGGCTCGCCGTCGGTCGCGCGCTACGAGGCGATTGCGCGATATATGCGCCGGTTCGACCTGGTGCTGACGTATAACTGGGGCGCGATCGACGGGGTGATGGCGCGGCGGGTGTTCGGGCGCGGATTGCCGCCGGTGATCCACCATGAGGACGGGTTCAACGCGGACGAGGCGGCGGGGCTGAAGCGCGAGCGCAACCTCTACCGCCGCTTCGCGCTCGGCGCGGCGCACGCATTGGCGGTGCCGTCGGAAACGCTGGAGCAGATCGCGCTCGATACCTGGCGCCAGCCGCGCGCCAAGGTGCATCGCATCGTCAACGGCATCGCCACCGCGCTGTACGCGAGAAAACCCGACCCGCGCGCGATACCCGGCTTCACGCCCAACCCGAAGGAGGTCGTCGTCGGCGTGCTCGCGGGGCTGCGCGCGGGCAAGGACCTGCCGATGCTGGTGCGCGCGGTGGGCGGGGGCGCCAAGCGGGTGGGGCTGGTGATCGTCGGCGAGGGGCCCGAGCGCGCGACGATCCAGCAGGCGGCGGCGGCGATGGGGCTCAGCGATCAGCTCGTCATGCCGGGCTTTATCGAGCGGACCTATGAGGTCGTCGGCCTGTTCGACATCCTCGCGCTGTCGTCGGTGAGCGAGCAGTTCCCGCTGTCGGTAGTCGAGGCGATGGCGGCGGGGCTGCCCGTCGCAGCACCGCCGGTGGGCGATGTGCCGCGGATGGTCGCGCCCGAGAACGCGCCGTACATCACCCAACACCGAGGCGAGGTGATGCTGCGCGATGCAATCGCCGCGCTGGCGGGCGACACGGACCTGCGCGCCCGGGTCGGCGAGGCAAACCGGCGCAAGGCGGTGGCCGACTATGACGAGGCGCTGATGATCGAGCGCTATGCCCGCCTCTACGAAGGCGCGCTCGGTCGGCCCGGCGCGCTGCTGCCCGCCCCCTGACAAGGCGTTGCACCGCCACGGGAAACCACTCGCGCGCCCGTGCGCTTGCGCTATAGGTGATATGTTTTTCGCCGGGAGACGAGTGTGTTCAAGGGTATCAGCCCCATCCGCTACGCGGGCCGCGAGGTGTGGCCGCTGATCGAGGGGGGCAAGGGCGTCGCCGCGACCAACCACGCCAGCGCGGGCGCGTGGGCGGCGGCGGGCGGGGTCGGCACCGTGTCCGCCGTCAACGCGGACAGCTATGATCCCGAGGGCAAGATCATCCCCCAGATCTACCGCGCGCTGACCCGGCGCGAGCGGCATGACGAGCTGGTCCAGTACGCGATTGACGGCGCGGTGCAGCAGGTCCGCCGCGCATGGGACATCGCGGGCGGCGTCGGCGCGATCAACATCAACGTCCTGTGGGAGATGGGCGGCGCGCAGCGGGTGCTCCAGGGTGTGCTGGAGCGGACGCGCGGGCTCGTCTCCGGCGTCACCTGCGGCGCGGGGATGCCGTACAAGCTGAGCGAGATCGCGGCGTCGTACAATGTGAACTACCTCCCGATCGTCTCCTCCGCGCGCGCGTTCCGGGCGCTGTGGAAGCGCGCTTACTCCAAGGTCGCGGACCTGCTCGGCGCGGTGGTGTATGAGGACCCTTGGCTGGCGGGCGGGCATAACGGCCTGTCCAACGCGGAGGACCCGCTCCGCCCCGAGGACCCGTTTCCCCGCGTGAAGGCGCTCCGCGACACGATGCGCGAGGGCGGCCTGTCCGACGACGTGCCGATCGTGATGGCGGGCGGCGTCTGGTATCTGCGTGACTGGGAGGACTGGATCGGCAACCCCGAGCTCGGGCAAATCGCGTTTCAGTTCGGCACCCGCCCGCTGCTCACCCGCGAAAGCCCGATCCCGCAGGCGTGGAAGGACCATCTGACCCGAATCGAGGAAGGCGAGGTGCTGCTCCACCGCTTCTCGCCGACCGGTTTCTATTCGTCGGCGGTGCGCAATCCGTTCCTTCGCGAGCTGGAAGCGCGCTCCGAACGGCAGATCGCGTTCTCGACCCAGGAAGCGGGAGATCATCGCTATCAGCTCGACGTGGGGGTGAAGGGGCGCAACTTCTGGGTCACGCTTGGCGACCTCCAGCGCGCGCGCGAATGGTACGGGCTCGGCCATACCGATGCACTCAAGACGCCGGACAACACGCTCGTGTTCGTGACACCGGAGGAAAAGGCGACGATCCGCAAGGACCAGGCGGACTGCATGGGCTGCCTGTCGAGCTGCCTGTTCTCGAGCTGGGCGGACACGGAGACCAACTCGACCGGGCGGCTGGCGGACCCGCGCAGCTTCTGCATCCAGAAGACGCTGCAGGACATCGCGCATGGCGGCGACATCGAGCGCAACCTCATGTTCGCCGGGCACGCGGCGTACCAGTTCAAGCGCGACCCCTTCTATTCCAACGGTTTCGTGCCGACGGTGAAGCAACTTGTGGAGCGGATACGCACGGGGGATTGAGCGATGACGATCGCGGTGAGGCTGGAACTGAACGGTGCGCTCGAGGACCATGTCCGCGCGGTGGCGGACGGTAGCCACGGTTACCTCAACGTCGCCGACTATGTCGAAGACTTGATCCGGCGTGATCGCGAGGAAGTCGAGGGCCTCCATCCAGAGACGCTGGCCATGCTTCGCGAGGCGTTCAGTGAACCCGCGTCGGACATGCCGGAATTTGACCCGGAGGCGTTTCGCGCCGAGTTGAAGTCGGGCCGGGTGTGACGTCCTATGCGGTCGCGGACTTCGCGCGCCGTAACATTGCCGAGATATACGCCTTTACGAGGCGTCGCTGGAATGACGAGCGGGCCGATCGTTATCTGGATGAGCTATATGCGGTCTTCGGTCGGATCGCTGCTGGTTCCGCCCACTCTAAAGCTGTGGACATTGGGACGGGCGTGGTTGCGCGCCGAACGCGACACGGGAATCACGACGTGTACTGGGAAAAGACACCGAGTGGCGCAGTCGTGATCCGCGCTGTCTTGCATCAGCGGATGCACCCTTGGATGCGATTGCGTCGAGCGTTTCACGCGTAGGGTAGCTTGGGGCGGGTCAAGTCCGTCGTGCTTGTGCGAGCTGATGCGAAGTTGCAGACCTGCGTTCGTGAAGCGCGCGCTTGTCATTCGTCACGTCGCCCATGAAGGCATCGCGGGGTATCGCACGCCGGTCGAAACGGCGGGATACTTGATCGAGCGCGCGGCGGCGTGCGAGACGGACTGGGCTGCGCTTGATGTGATCTCGCCCGACCTGCTGGTCGTGATGGGCGGGCCGATGGGGGTGTATGAGGTGGCTGCACACCCGTGGATCACGGCGGAGGTGGCTGCCATCGCGCACCGGCTCGCGGCGGGGCGGCCGACGTTGGGGGTTTGTCTCGGCGCGCAGATGATGGCGGCGGCGCTGGGGGCGCGGGTCTACCCGGGGCCGGTGCGTGAGGTCGGGTTTGGGGCGGTGACACTGACCGGGGCGGGGGAGGGGTCGGCGTTGCGCCACCTCGCCGACGTGCCCGTGCTGCACTGGCATGGCGACACGTTCGATCTGCCCGAGGGTGCGACGCGGCTCGCCTCGACGCCCGCCTATGCGAACCAGGCGTTCGCGGTCGGCGACCACGCGCTCGCGGTTCAGTTCCATGCGGAGATGGGCGACGACGCGCGGTTTGCGGCGTGGATGGAGCAGGATGCGGAGTATATCCGCGGCGCCGGGGTAGAGGCGGCGACGCTGTGGCGCGAGCACGACCGGCTCGGCCCGGCGGCGGTGAGGGCTGGGCAGGCAATGTTGGGAGGGTGGCTGGCAGGGGTGGAGTGACGATCGCTTCCCTCCCCGGCGTAGGCCGGGGCCCAGCAGCTACTGTCGGAACTGGGCCCTGGCCTGCGCCGGGGAGGGCATTTTAAGGGACAGAGAGGACGAGTCCTACTGTCCCGTCAGCGACATCAGCGCCATCGCGACCTGGCGCTCCTTGACCGAGACCACGCCGTCGCGGTTTACGTCCGCGAGGTCAAACAGCTGCAGCGGGCGCGCCTCCGCTTCGGCCAGCGTCACGCGGCCGTCGCCATTCGCATCCGCGCGCGCAAACCAGTTGCCGCCGATGTGCGCGATCGCCTCGACGCCGCTCGGCGGGGCGGGCGATTGATGCGCGCGGAAGGCCTGGAACTCCGCCTGCGTGACCGCGCCGTCATGGTTGGTGTCCATGGCCGCGAACTGGCGCTTGACCACCGCGATCACTTCGGTGCGCGCGATCGGGCGGTCGGGAAACTGCTCGGCGGTCTGCGCGAGCGCGGGGGTGGCGAGCAGCGCCAGGGCGGGGGCGAGAAGGAGCTTCATGCGACTCGGGATAGCCTTCGCCGGCTAAATCGTCGCTGAACGGATCAGCGCCCCTTCACCCCCGCTTCGGCGTTGGCGACCAGCCGCATGATCTGGCCGACGATCGACAGCACGCCGCCCGCGATCAGGCAGGCGAACAACCGCGGATGCTCGCGCGCCTTGTCCCATGCGGGGATGGCAAGCAGCAGGACGCTGATGATCGACACGCCATAGCCCCACAGCTTGAGCCGGAGCGCCGCGCGAGGGCTCAAGCCCACCCCTCAAGCACCTGGTCGGGGGGCCTGTGCCCGTCGGCCCAGGCGCGGATGTTGGCGATGACCCGCTCGCCGCTTGCGACGCGGCCCTCCAGCGTCGCCGAGCCCATGTGCGGCGTCATCACCACATTGGGCAGCGCGAGCAGCCGCGGGTCGATCGCGGGCTCGTGCCGCCATACGTCGAGACCCGCCCCCGCCAGCCGCCCGGCCTCAAGCGCCTCGACGAGCGCCTCCTCATCGACGATGCCTCCGCGCGAGGCGTTGATGAGGTACACATGACTGCCCATCAGCGCGATGCGGCGTGCGTCGATCAGGCACTCGCTATCCGCATTGCGCGGCGTGTGGATGGTCAGGATGTCGATCGCGCCGAGCATCTCGTCGAGGTTCGGGTGATGCTGCGCCTGCAGCTCCGCCTCGACCAGCTTGGGCAGGCGGTGGCGGTTGTGGTAGTGGATCGACAGGCCGAACGCGCGCGCGCGGCGCGCCACCGCCTGGCCGATCCGCCCCATGCCGACGATGCCGAGCGCCTTGCCGCCGATCCGGTGCCCCAGCATCCCGTTGGGGCTCCACCCGGTCCACGCGCCTGATCTGACCAGCTTCTCCCCCTCTGCCAGCCGCCGCGGGACGGAGAGGATCAGCGCCAGCGTCAGGTCGGCGGTATCCTCCGTCAGCACGCCGGGCGTATTGGTGACGATGATGCCGCGTGACCGGGCCGCCTTGAGGTCTAGGTGATTCACGCCCGCGCCGAAATTGGCGATGAGCCGGAGCCGCTCGCCCGCGCCCGCGATCAGCGCGGCGTCGATCTCGTCGGTGACGGCGGGGACGAGCACGTCGGCCTCCGCCATCGCCGCCGCGAGCTGGTCGCGGGTGAACGGCGTGTCGGCGGGGTTGAACGTCGCGTCGAACAGCGCCTCCATCCGGTCCATCACCGTATCGGGCAGCTCGCGGGTGACGACCACCTTGGGCGTTGCGCGTTTCTCGGCCATGCGGGGGGAGTGGCGGAGCCCCCGCGCGCCGTCAACGGGCATTGAAGCGGGCGCACGGCGCGCGCATGATGGCGGGCAGCAGGGAGAGGTATATGCGTCAGGCGTTGGTTGGATGGGCGGTCGCGGCGGTATTGACGGCGGCACCTGCGGGGGCGGCTCCGGCGAAGAAGCCGCCTTACTGGGCCTCCATCTCCGCCGCCAAGGCGCGGATGCGGACCGGGCCGGGGCGGACCTACCCTGCGAGCTGGCTATACCAGCGCCAGGATCTGCCCGTGCATGTGCTCGCGGTGTTCAAGGAATGGCGCAAGGTGGAGGATCCGGGCGGAACGCAGGGCTGGATGCTCGCCAGCCTCCTGTCCGAACAACGCACCGCCTTCGTGCCGAGCGGCCCGGTGGAGCTTCGTGAACAACCGCGCGGTGACGCGCGCGTGGCGTGGCGCGCGGCCCCGGGGGTGGTGGGCCGGCTCAGCGCGTGCGGGAACGGATGGTGCCAGCTCGACGTTCACGGGCAGAAGGGGTTCGTGGAGCAGGGAAGGTTGTGGGGGACCGCGGCGGGGGAGGTGGTGCCATAGAAGAGTTGCACGCAAGCTCGAAAGCCTAGTTAGCTGCGCTCCGCTCGAACGACGTCACTGACCGGACCGGATTCGATAACAATAGCCGGAGTTTCATCACGCCTCCCCAAAAGCTGACAGAAAAAGTGAGGACGCGCCAAAGGATGAGAGACGTTATCGAAGCTGTACGTGAGGACAACGTACGAACCCATCATACCGTAGTCCTTTAACCGTGAAAGCGCCAAGGCGTCATCCTGACTGCACTCCTGCAATGTTCGACTCTTATGTTCGAAGCAACTCTTTTCATAAGCCAGATAAATCCGATCAAACTCGGACAAGCTGCTAAACCGTTTTTCCATGCTGATAATATTACGGGCGATCCGTTCTGCTATAATCCGCTCCAGCTCTTTGTCGTTGTACTCTTTCGTGTATGCGAACTCACTCAATTGTACTTTTGCCGGTGTGGTACCAGTTAGACGGTTCTGAAGTTGCGAGGCGCAAAGCTCGGTGGCAGCTCTCTCGGCGCGCCAAATCGTAATTCGGTTGCACCCCGTAATTGACAGGAGCGCTATTGGGAGTAGCGAAATTCTCCCCAGCGACATTTCACACCATCTCGACCGCGATCGCCGTCGCCTCACCCCCGCCGATGCACAGCGCCGCAATGCCGCGCTTGCCGCCGGTGCGTTCCAGCGCCGCCAGCAGCGTGGCGATGATGCGCGCGCCCGATGCGCCGATCGGGTGGCCGAGCGCGGTCGCGCCGCCGTTGACGTTCACCTTGTCATGGCCGACGCCCAGGTCGTGCATCCACGCCATCGGCACGCAGGCAAAGGCTTCGTTGATCTCGAACAGGTCGACGTCACCGACGCTCCAGCCGGTCTTGGCGAGCAGCTTCTTGACCGCGCCGACGGGGGCGGTGGTGAAGCGTGCGGGCTCCTGCGCGTGCGCGGCGTGCGCGACGATGCGCGCGATGGGCTTCAGTCCCTTTTCCTGCGCGGCCGCCTCGCTCGCCACGACCAGCGCCGCCGCGCCGTCGGAGATGGAAGACGAGGACGCCGCCGTGATCGTGCCCTCCTTGGCGAACGCCGCCTTCAGCATCCGGATCTTGTCCGGGTCGCCGCGCGCGGGCGCTTCGTCCACCGCGACCACCGTGTCGCCCTTGCGCCCGCGCACCAGCACGCCGACGATCTCCTTGTCGAACGAGCCGTCGCCCTGCGCGCGGCGAGCGCGGGACAGCGACTCAATCGCGTAATCGTCCTGCGACTCGCGCGTCATCTGATACTCGCGCGCGGTGTCCTCGGCGAAGGTGCCCATCGCGCGGCCCGCGTCATAGGCATCCTCCAGCCCGTCGAGCATCATGTGGTCGTAGGAGGTGTCGTGGCCGATCCGCGCGCCGGAACGGTGCTTCTTCTGAAGGTAGGGGGCGTTGGACATGCTCTCCATGCCGCCCGCGACGACGATCTCGGCGGACCCCGCCGCAATCATATCATGCGCGAAGATCGCCGCCTGCATCCCCGATCCGCAGACCTTGTTAACCGTGGTCGCCTCGACCGAAGTCGGCAGCCCCGCGCCGATCGCCGCCTGCCGCGCGGGGGCCTGCCCCAAGCCCGCCGGGAGGACACAGCCCATGAAGACCTTGTCAACCGAGGCCGGCTCTAGCCCCGCGCGCTCCACCGCGCCCTTCACCGCCGCCGCGCCGAGCTCGGTCGCGCTG
>CAXTTU010000045.1:0-14413 GCA_964247225.1 uncultured Sphingomonas sp.
GCGCGCAGGTGCTTCTTGACGGTAAGCGGATAGTAGGTGCCGCCCTTCACCGTCGCGTCGTTGCACACGATCATGCACTGGCGGCCCGACACGCGCCCGATGCCGGCGATCACCCCTGCGCCGGGCACCTCGCCCTCATACAGGTCATTCGCGGCGAGCTGACCGATCTCGAGCAGCGGCGAGCCGGGGTCGAGCAGCCGCTCAACACGCTCGCGCGGGAGCAGCTTGCCCCGCGCGATGTGCCGCTCGCGCGCGCGCTCCGGCCCGCCCAGCGCGGCTGCGGCGACATCGGCGCGAAGCCGGTCGACCAGCGCCCGGTTGTGTTCGGCGTTGCGGCGGAAGGGTTCGCTCTCCGCATCGACCTTGGTGTCGAGCACCGGGGCGCTCATGCGGGGTTCCTCGACGGCATCGCGCCCGACTAGCCGCGCGGCGGCGGGTTGGGAAGCCGCTGGCGCAGGGGCGGCGCGGGCGCTAACCAAGGGTGGAGAGAAGGAGCCGGTATGAAGCGTGCGGTGGTGGTGGCGTTGCTGATCGGGGTCGCGTCCGCGGGGCTGGCACAGGCGGGCAGACAGTCGGGCGTGGACAAGGCGGCGATCGACACGAGCGTCAAGCCGGGCGACGACTTTGACGGCTATGCCAACGGCGCGTGGCGGCGCGCGGCGGTGATCCCGGAGGATCGCTCGGGCGTCGGCGTCGGACTGGACGTTTTCAAGGTCGCCGAGGCGCGCAACGCCGCGATCATCGCCGGCGCAGGCCAGGCACATGCGCCGGCGGGCAGCGACCAGCGGCAGATCGCGGACTATTACGCCGCCTATCTCGACACCGCCGCGATCGAGGCGCGCGGCCTCGCCCCGCTCCGCCCCGAACTGGCGCGCATCGCCGCGCTTCCCGACAAGCGCGCGCTCGCCGCCCAGCTCGGCGCGGACCTGCGCGCGGACACCGACCCGTTCAACAACAACAACTACGCCAGCACCAGCGACCTGTTCGGGCTGTTCGTCAGCCAGGACGTCAACCAGCCGACGCGCACGGTGCCGTATCTGATGCAAGGTGGACTGGGGCTGCCGAGCCGCGATTATTACCTGTCGCCTAAGCCGAACGCGGCGGAGATCAGGGCGGGGTATCAGGCCTATCTCGCCCAGCTGTTCACGCTGGCGGGAATGACCGACCCGCAGGCGCGGGCCGCGCGGGTGTTCGCGCTGGAGATGAAGATCGCTGCCGTGCAGGCCGACATCGTCACCAGCCAGGACGCGCACAAGGGCGACAACCCGTGGACGCGCGCCGACTTCGACCGGCGCGCCCCCGGGCTCGACTGGACGGCGTTCTGGAGCGCGGCGGGGCTGCCCCGCCAGCAGGACTTCATCGCCTGGCAACCGGACGCGACCGCCAAGCTCGCCGCGCTGGTCGCGAGCGAGCCGATGGACAGCTGGCGCGACTGGCTGACGTTCCATCACATCAATCGCGTGGCGAGCGTATTGCCGCGCGCGTTCGATCAGGCGCGGTTCGATTTCTACGGCCGGACCTTGCAGGGCACCCCGGCGCAGCAGCCGCGCGACAAGCGCGCGATCGGGGCGGTGAACGAGGCGCTGGGCGATCAGGTCGGGCGGCTATACGCGGCGCGCTATTTCCCGCCGGAGTCCAAGCGCGCGATCGAGGGAATGACGCGCGGCCTTGTCGCCGCGTTCGACGCCCGGCTGGCGCGGCTCGACTGGCTCGCGCCCGCGACCAAGGCGGAGGCGCGGCGCAAGCTGGCGGTGCTCAGGATCGGCGTCGGCTATCCCGACCATTGGCGCGACTATCCCGCGTTCGCGGTGCGGAGCGATGACCCGGTCGGCAACGTGGAGCGCGCCGACCTCGCCGACTATCGCTATCACCTCGGCAAGATCGACAAGCCCGTCGACCGCGGCGAATGGTGGATGACCCCGCAAACGGTCAACGCGGTCAACCTGCCGCTCCAGAACGCGCTCAACTTCCCCGCCGCGATCCTGGAATCGCCCTATTTCGACCTGCGTTTCGACGCGGCCGCAAACTATGGCGCGATCGGCGCGGTGATCGGGCATGAAATCAGCCACAGTTTCGACAATCTCGGTGCCGACTTCGACTCCACCGGGCGGATGCACAATTGGTGGACGGCGGCGGACCTCCAGCATTTCAACGACCAGGGCCGCGCGCTGGTGGCGCAGTTCAATGCGTATCAGGCGTTCCCCGACCTGCACCTCAATGGCGAGCAGGAGCTGGGCGAGAACATCGCCGACGTCGCCGGGCTCACCGCCGCGTTTGAGGCGTACCACGCTTCGCTCGGCGGTCGCCCCGCGCCGGTGATCGACGGGCTGACCGGCGACCAGCGCTTCTTCCTAGCCTTTGCGCAGAGCTGGCGGACGAAGATGCGCGACAAGGCCCTGCGCGCGCGCATCGCGACGGACGTGCACGCGCCCGCGATGTGGCGGGTGCAGACGGTGCGGAACCTTGACGGGTGGTATCCGGCGTTCGGGGTGACGCCGGAGCAGGCGCTGTACCTTCCGCCGGGCAAGCGGGTGCAGGTGTGGTGAGCCTTTAGCTCCCCGGGACGGGGAGGGGGACCATGCGAAGCATGGTGGAGGGGGTTCTGGGGGTGCGCAACCGGCCAGCCCCCTCCACCACCGCCTTCGGCGGCGGTCCCCCTCCCCGTAAACGGGGAGGAGCTTACTGCTACTGCGCCACGGGCGCGTTATGCCCGACCAGCTCCCGCCCGATCAGATAACGCCTGATCTCGTTCGTCCCCGCGCCGATGTCGTAGAGCTTCGCGTCGCGCAGGAAGCGCTCCACCGGCCATTCGCGCGTATAGCCCGCGCCGCCGAGCGCCTGGATCGCCTCCAGCGCGACCTTGACCGCGTTCTCGCTCGCCAGCAGGATCGCGCCCGCCGCGTCGAACCGCGTCGTCTTGCCCGCGTCGCACGCGCGCGCGACCGCATAGACATAGGCGCGCGCCGAGTTGAGCGCGACGTACATATCCGCGATCTTGCCCTGCATCAGCTGGAAGGTGCCGATCGGCTGGCCGAACTGTTTGCGGTCGCGGACATAGGGCAGCACCACGTCTAGGCACGCCTGCATGATGCCGAGCGGCCCGGCGGCGAGCACCGCGCGCTCGTAATCGAGCCCGCTCATCAGGATGCGGACGCCTTCGCCGACCTGCCCAATGACGTTCTCGGCCGGGACCTCGCAATCCTCGAACACCAACTCGGCGGTGTCGGAGCCGCGCATCCCCATCTTGTCGAGCTTCTTGCTGACGGAGAAGCCCGCCATGCCCCGCTCGATCAGGAAGGCGGTGATCCCGCGCGGGCCCGCCGCCGGGTCCGTCTTGGCGTAGACGATTAGCGTGTCCGCCTCGGGCGCGTTGGTGATCCAGAACTTGGTGCCGTTGAGGACATAGCGGTCGTTGCCGCGCGCCTCCGCCTTGAGCTTCATCGACACCACGTCGGAGCCCGAGCCCGCTTCGGACATGGCGAGGCTGCCGACATGCTCGCCGCTGATGAGCTTGGGGAGATAGCGCGCCTTTTGCTCGTCATTCGCCCAGCGGCGGATCTGGTTGACGCACAGATTGGAGTGCGCGCCATAGGACAGCCCGATCGAGGCGGAGGCGCGGCTCACTTCCTCCATCGCGACGACATGGTCGAGGTAGCCGAGGCCTAGCCCGCCCCATTCCTCCTCGACAGTGATGCCGTGCAGGCCCAGTTCGCCCATCTCCGGCCAGAGCGAGCGGTCGAACCTGTTCTGCTCGTCGATCGCGGCGGCACGCGGCGCGATGCGGTCGGTGGCGAAGCGGCGGGTGGTGTCGCGGATCATGTCGGCGGTCTCGCCGAGCGCGAAGTCGAGGGTGGCGTCCATGGGTTCTCCCTATTCGTTCGCCCCGCGCTTGTCGAAGGGGCGATAGCCAGCCCTGGAATCCCCGTCACCCCGGCCTTGTGCCGGGGTCCAGCGTCGTCCGTTCACCACCGGGGGCGACGCCCGCACAACGCTGGATGCCGGAACAAGTCCGGCATGACGGTGGGAGAGCACGAACTTGCCGACAATCACTTTTGGCCCTGTTCGGAGCGGACGGTCATAGGGCAGGAGAGGCGAATGAACCAAGGTCTGTTCCGCCTCAAGCCGATCACCCCGCAACCGCCCGGGCAGGCGCTCGCGCGCACGCTGTCCTGGCCGCACCTCGTCGCGCTCGGCGTGGGGGCGATCGTGGGGACGGGCATCCTGACGCTGATTGGGGTCGGTGCGGACCGGGCGGGGCCGGCGGTGCTGGTGAGCTTCGCGGTCGCGGGCGCGATCTGCGCGTGCGCGGCGCTCTGCTATGCGGAGATGGCGACGACCATCCCGGCCTCGGGCAGCGCCTATACCTACAGCTACGCGGTGCTGGGCGAGGTGATCGCGTGGGTCGTGGGCTGGAGCCTGATCCTCGAATACTCGCTGGTGGTGGCGACGGTGGCGGTGGGCTGGTCGGGCTACCTGACCGGGTTCCTGCACGGGCTGGGCATCGACCTGCCGCGCGCGCTCGCCAACGGGCCGGGGCTGGGCGGGGTGGTGAACCTGCCGGCGGTGGCGATCATCGGCGTGGTCGCGGGGCTGCTGATGCTCGGCACGCGGGAGAGCGCGCGGATCAACACCGCACTGGTGCTGGTCAAGATCGCGACGTTGGCGCTGTTCGTCGCGGTCGCGCTGCCCCGGTTCGACGCCGCGCACCTCCATCCATTCGCGCCCTACGGCTTCGGCGCGAACGCGGGGGCGGACGGGGTCAAGCGCGGGGTGATGGGCGCGGCCGCGATCATCTTCTTCGCTTTTTACGGCTTCGACGCGATCTCGACCGCGGCGGAGGAGGCGAAGCGGCCCGAGCGCGATCTCGCGATCGGGATCATCGGGTCGATGGTCGCCTGCACGTTGATCTACCTCGTCGTTGCGGCGGCGGCGGTGGGGGCGGCCCCGTTTACCGCCTTTGCCAAGAGCCCCGAGCCGCTGGCGCTGATCCTGCGCTCGCTGGGGCAGGACCGGGTGGCGACGATCGTCGCGGCGGCGGCGGCGATCGCGCTGCCGACGGTGCTGCTCGCCTTTCTTTATGGACAGAGCCGCATCTTTCTCGTCATGGCGCGCGACGGCTTCCTGCCCGCGTCGCTCGCCAAGGTGTCGGCGCGCGGCACGCCGGTGCGGATCACCGCCGTCACCGCCGCGTTCGTCGCGGTGGTGGCGGGCCTAGCCCCGCTGGACGTCATCGCCAGCTTGGCCAATGCGGGGACGCTGTGCGCGTTCGTCGCGGTGGCGGCGAGCGTGCTGGTCCTCCGCCGCCGCGAGCCGGGGCGGAAGCGGGCATTCCGGGTGCCGCTGGCGTGGGTCGTCGCCCCGGCGGCGATCGCCGGGTGCGTATACCTGTTCTTCAGCCTGCAGGCGGTGACGCAACGATCGTTCCTCCTGTGGAACGCGGTGGGGCTAGTGGTGTATTTTGCCTACGGACGAGGGCGGGTCAGGCCAGCAGGGTGACGGGCACGCCTCGCCTCCCCAGCAGTTTGGCCGCGCCCTTGTCGAAGGTCGCCAACGTGTCGGCCCCGAGGCGCTGACCTTCGATCCCGATTACGGCGTCAGCGAAATCACCGCCTGCCCGGAGTTGGGCGAGTCCAATCTCCACGGTCGCCCAATCAGCTCGGACCCGCTCGTCCGAAAGAAAGCCTGCGATCAAGTCGGCCGTCTCGCGTTTCGACAATCCATAAACTTGAGTAAGCGCCCATACGGCCTCGCATAGGGCGATTAAGGGCAAGGCGATGGTGCTCGCTTGGGAAAGGAAGCGTTGCGCGATCGCGAGCTGGGCTGGGTCGTCCGCCACGAGCAATCGAAGCAGGACGTTAGTGTCGAAAGCGACGTTCAACGCTCTCCGGCCCAAGCCGCCGCGATTGCCTCGTTCAGTTCCTCGATCGAGACCGGTCGCTGCCCGGGCCGCGCCGCCGCGCCAATCAGGCCTTCGATTGTGCGCTTGCCTTCACGCTTGATCGGGCGTGCATGAAATCCGCCGCCGAGCGCGGGCGTGACCTCCAGCTTGTCGCCGGGACCAACGCCCATACTCTCCAACAGCTCCTTACGAAGCGTGATCTGCCCCTTGGCGGTGATGGTGAGCGTCGACATAGACGTGAGGTAAGGCAGTGCTGCCTTACCGTCAACGCCCGCTCACGCCGCCAGCTTCCTCAGCACATAGTGCAGGATGCCGCCGTTGAGAAAGTATTCCAGCTCGTTGACCGTATCGATCCGGCAACGCGCGGTGAACGTCTCGCTCGCCCCATCCGCGCGGGTGAGCGTCACCGTCACGTCCTGACGCGGGCGTAAGGCGGCGACGTTCTCGATCGTGAACGTCTCGTCGCCGGTCAGCCCCAGCGTATGGCGGTCGACACCCGCCGGAAACTGGAGCGGGAGGACGCCCATGCCGACGAGGTTGGAGCGGTGGATGCGCTCGAAGCTTTCCGCGATCACCGCGCGGACGCCGAGCAGGTTGGTGCCCTTCGCCGCCCAGTCGCGCGACGAGCCGGTGCCATATTCCTTGCCCGCGACGATGACGAGCGGCACGCCGTCCGCCTTGTAGCGCATCGCCGCGTCGTAGATCGGCATCACCTCCTGGCCATAGCGGGTCATGCCGCCCTCGACGCCGGGTACCATCTCGTTGCGGATGCGGATGTTGGCGAAGGTGCCGCGCACCATCACCTGATCGTTGCCGCGCCGCGCGCCATAGCTGTTGAAGTCCGCCTTCGACACCTGCCGCTCCTGCAGCCACTTGCCCGCCGGGCTGTCCGCCTTGATCGAACCCGCCGGGCTGATGTGGTCGGTGGTGATCGAGTCGCCCAGCACCGCGAGCAGCTTCGCGTCACGGATGTCGCCGACGGGGGCGGGGGTCATCTCCATGCCCTCGAAATAGGGCGGGTTGGCGATGTAGGTGGAGCCAGCGCGCCAGGTGTAGGTGTCCGAACCCTCGACCTGAATACCCGACCAATGCTGGTCGCCCTGATAGACGTTGCCATAGCGGCTGGCGAACATGCCTGCGTCGATGTTCGCGGCCATCACGTCCGCGACCTCCTCATTGGTCGGCCAGATGTCGCGGAGGTACACGTCCTCGCCATTGTCGTTGGTGCCGATCGGCGTGGTGGTCATGTCCTCCGTCACCGTGCCCTTGAGCGCATAGGCGACGACCAGCGGGGGCGAGGCGAGGAAGTTCGCGCGCACGTCGGGCGACACGCGGCCCTCGAAGTTGCGGTTGCCGGATAGGACGCTGGCGGCGACGAGGTCATTCTCGTTGATCGCGTGGCTGATCGGCGCGGGCAGCGGGCCCGAATTGCCGATACAGGTGGTGCAGCCATAGCCGACAAGGTTGAACCCCATCGCATCGAGGTCTTCGCTCAGCCCCGCCTTGTTAAGGTAATCGGTGACGACCTGCGACCCAGGCGCGAGCGAGGTCTTGACCCACGGCTTCGGCGTCAGCCCCTTCGCGCGCGCCTTGCGGGCGACGAGCCCGGCGGCGACCAGCACTGATGGGTTAGAGGTGTTGGTGCAGCTGGTGATCGCGGCGATGACCACGTCGCCGTCGCCGACCTGATAGTCCTCGCCCTCGACATCGACGCGGCTGGGTGCTTCTTTCAGGTACACCTTGTGCAGGTCGCCGTTGAACACCTCGTCGACCTTGGACAGCGACACCTTGTCTTGCGGGCGCTTGGGACCGGCGAGGCTGGGGACGACGCTGCCAATGTCGAGCTCGAGCGTGTCGGTGAACACGGGGTCGGCGGCGTCCGCCTCGCGCCACATGCCCTGCGCCTTGGCGTATTCGCGGACGAGCTCGATATTCTCGTCCGACCGCGCGGTCAGGCGCATGTAATCGAGCGTCCGCTCGTCGATCGGGAAGAAGCCGCAGGTCGCGCCGTACTCGGGGGCCATGTTGGCGATCGTCGCCCGGTCGGCGAGCGTCATGTGGTCGAGCCCGGGGCCGAAGAACTCGACGAAGCGCCCGACAACACCCTTGGCGCGCAGCATCTGCGTGACCGTCAACACGAGGTCGGTGGCGGTGATCCCCTCGGCAAGCTGTCCGGTGAGCTTGAACCCGACCACCTCGGGGATCAGCATCGAGACCGGCTGGCCAAGCATCGCCGCCTCCGCCTCGATTCCGCCGACGCCCCAGCCAAGCACGCCCAGCCCGTTGATCATGGTAGTGTGGCTGTCGGTGCCGACCAGCGTATCGGGATAGGCGACCAGCACGCCGCTCTCGCCGGTCGAGTTCCACACCGCCTGGCCGATATATT
The DNA here is from genome assembly GCA_964247225.1 of uncultured Sphingomonas sp. Lineage (GTDB taxonomy): Bacteria > Pseudomonadota > Alphaproteobacteria > Sphingomonadales > Sphingomonadaceae > Sphingomonas. The sequence continues at coordinate 8,286 of CAXTTU010000045.1, forward strand.
CGAGGTTGACCTGATGGCAGATGCCCGTGCCCGGCGGCACGACCTGAAAGTTGTCGAGCGCCTTGCCGCCCCATTTCAGGAACTCGTACCGCTCGATGTTGCGGGCGTATTCGAGGTCCATATTGTCCTGCAGCGCCTGCGGCGTACCGAACTCATCGACCATGACGCTATGGTCGATGACGAGATGGACGGGCACCTGCGGGTTGATCTTGGCCGCGTCGCCGCCGAGCTTGGTGATAGCGTCGCGCATCGCCGCGAGGTCGACCACGCAGGGGACGCCGGTGAAGTCCTGCATCAGGACGCGCGCGGGGCGGTACTGGATCTCGCGGTTGGGATTGGTCGGGTTCGCCTGCCAGTCGATGATCGCCTGGACGTCCTCCACCGTCACCGTCTTGCCGTCCTCGAAGCGGAGCATGTTCTCCAGCAGCACCTTCATCGAGAAGGGCAACCGCGACACGTCGCCGAGCTTTTCCGCCGCCTTGGCGAGGCTGAAATACTCGTACTGCTTGCCGCCGGCCGACAGCGTGGTGCGGGTCTGGAGCGTGTCGTGGCCGATGGCGGTCATGGGCGAAGGGTCCTTGGCTAGAGCCGACCGATCGCGAAAGCGCGGGCCGGACGAGGCGAAATGGCGGTTACACGCACAGCCTTAGCAAGTGGAACGGAGGGGGAAAAGGGGAGCGGGCACCGCCGATTACACGGGTTACCGGCCGCATGTCGGATGGCCGCGCCGCTCCCCCGACCAGCGGAGTCACCGAACTGACCCCCGCTCGCAACAAAACCGTCATCGTCCCCGCCTAACCGCCGGCCGGCGGCGGTGGACGCCGATGGGGGATTCGACGTGGCGAAGTTCGGTGGCGGCGCGCGCGTGCGCTCTTTTGGCGTGAGCGGGGCGGCGCTGGCCTTGGCGCTGGGCGCGACACCCGTGTTTGCCGCGCCGGGTGATCCGGCCTCGGCGCCCACGAGCGATGCGCCCGACGCTCAGAAGCGGCCCGCCGAGGTAGTGGACGGCGCGGCCATCGCGGAAAGCTCGGACGTGGTGGTGACCGGCACCCGCGCCAACCGGATCGCGCCTGTCACCGAGTCGCTCGAAACGACGCAACCGCAATCGATCATCTCGCGCTCGTTCATCGAGGACTCGCTGCCCGCCACCGCCGACTTCAACCAGATCGCGCTGATCGCGCCCAGCGTCTCCAACACCGGCGCGGCGAACGGGGTCGGCCTGTCCGAGTCCAAGGCGCAGATCCGCGGGTTTCAGGACGGCGAGTACAATGTCACCTATGACGGCGTGCCGTTCGGCGACACCAACGATCCCACCCACCACAGCAACACCTTCTTCCCGTCCAACACGGTCGAGACGGAGATCATCGATCGCGGCCCGGGCAACGCCAGCCAGCTTGGCCAGGCGACGTTCGGCGGCAACTTCAACCTGTTCAGCCGCGCGACCCGCGAGGATGCGGGGGTCGAGCTCAAGGGCACCTATGGCAGCTTCGACACCTACCTCTTGCGCGCGCTCGTCCAGACGGGCGCGATCGACAAGCTGGGCGGCACCGAGATGGTGTTCAGCGGCCAGCATGTGCATTCGAACGGCGCGCGGACGTACAGCCCGTTCAACTCGAACAACGTGTTCGGCAAGATCGTCATCCCGGTCGGTCCCTCCGCGTGGCTGACGTTACTAGGAACGTACAACGAGAACAGTTTCAACCAGCCCGACAATGACGGCGTGACGCTCGGCCAGGCATCGCTGTACGGCAAGTATTTCAGCCTCAACAACGACCCGAACACGCAGGATTACTACGGCTACAATCGCACCCACAAGACGACCGACTTCGAGCTGGTGAAGTTCGAGGCGAACCTTGCGCCGCGATCGGTGTTCGAGAATCGCGCCTACACCTATAGCTATGACAATGAGACGCTGTCGGGCAACGACGTGACGATCTTCGGCACCGCTTTCCCGACCGCGACCGGCCCGGCGACGCCCGCGCAGGTCGCGGCGGCGGTGACCGCGGCGGACACGGTCACCATCTCGCCCGCGGTCGGCAAGACGGTGCCCGCGGTCACCGGGTTCGGCGTGCCCGGCTATACCAAGACCAACAAGTACCGGGTGTTCGGCGACATCGCCAAGGCGCGGATCGACTTCGGCTTCGGCGCGATCACCGCCGGTGCGTGGCTGGAGTTCTCGAACACCTATCGCCAGCAGCGCGATGTCAACCTCGTCAACCTCGCGCCGAACTACATCGAGAAAGCGATGACCAACCCCGTCACCGGTGCCGCCACGCCGCAGAACATCAAGTTCGACCAGAAGAGTCACATCAATCATACCGAGGAGTTCGCCGAACTCGAACTGCGCCCCATCGAGGGTCTGACCATCACGCCGGGGTTCAAGCATGTCGATTTCGAGCGCAAGATCGACGCGCTCTTCAACCAGACCACGCGTTATGCGCAGACGCAGCAGAACACCTATACCGCCGACCTGCCGTTCGCGACGGTGAACTACCTGATCACGCCGGCGCTGTCGGTGTACGGGCAATATGCGAAAGGCTTTCTCGCGCCGCCGCTCAGCGTGTTGTATGTCGCCAAGCCCGGGCTGTCGACGGTGGAGCCGGAACGCTCGACCAACTATCAGGCGGGGCTGGTATTCCACGGCCGCGCGCTCAGCCTCGATGTCGATGCGTACAAGATCGACTTCAAGAACAAGTTCGCCTCGGTGGCGCTCACCACCTCGACCAATGGCGCGCCCGACGGAGTGGTCTATTTCAACCAGGGCGCGGTGCAATATAAAGGGCTGGAGGGGCAGGTGACCTATGCCCTGCCGCGTGGCCTCGCCGTGTTCGCCAACGGCTCGCGCAACTACGCCAAGACCGACAATCCCGGCTCGCCCGCGCAGCAGGTGGCCAAGGCACCCGAATGGACCGCCGCGGGCGGCGTGCTCTACAAGAGCGGCCCGATCCGCTTTTCGCTGATCGACAAATGGGTCGGCCGCCAATGGTTCATCGCGCCCCCGGGCACGACCGGCACCGTCTATGACAGCCCGGTCTACCAGAGCAGGGGCTACAACACCGCGATTCTATCGGCCCGCTATGAACTGAAACACGTCCGCTTTGGCGTCGAGGTCAGCAACCTGTTCGACTCCACCCGCGTCACCAGCATCAGCCAGGGCAAGGGCGTCGTGGACCCGGTGTCGAAGGCGACGGTCTATCCCTATGACCAGTATATCTTCCAGGTCGGCCGCGCCTTTACCGGCGACGTGACGGTCGTGTTCTGATGCGCGCGGTGCTGCTGATCGCGGCGGCGTCGTTGCTCGCCGCCGCCGAGCCCAAGCCCGCGCCGCTGCTGACCGCCGCCGATCTCGACCCGGCGCTCGTCCTGCCGCCCCCGCCTGCACGAGGCAGCCCGCAGGAGCGGGCGGAGCTGGCCGAGCTGCACGCGCAGGAACCGCGGACGCCCGCGGACGAAGCAACGGCGCGACTGGACGGCGAGACCAAGGACGCGACGACCTTCGCGGAGGCGATCGGCCCGGGGTTCGACCTTGCCCGGCTCCCTCAGACGGCGCGGCTGATGGCGCTGGTCCGCGCGAGCGAGAAGGCGGTGGTGGACCGGGGCAAGGCCGAGTTCCGCCGCGAGCGCCCCTACGCGGTCGACCCGACGCTGAACCCGTGCAAGCGCAACGACGATCTGCTGTCGAGCTATCCGAGCGGGCACACCAGCCGCGCCTATGCCTATGGCGAGACGCTCGCGCGCCTGCTGCCCGCGCACGCCCCCGCGATCCTCGCGCGCGCCGCGCGCTATGGACAGACCCGCATCACCTGCGAGCAGCATTTCCGCAGCGACGTGACCGCGGGCGCGGTGCTGGGCACGCTTGTCGCCGAGCGGTTGCGCGGTAAGCCCGCGTTCGATGCCGCGTACCGCGCGGCGGCCGCGGAGCTGGCGGCGGCGGGCGTCCGCTGACGCTTGCCATCCCGCCCGGGGCGGCGCATTTCGGCGGCGACCCAAGGAGTTCGGCCATCGTGAAGCTCTTGCCTTTTGCCGCGCTCCTGCTCGCGAGCGCGCCCGCGCTTGCTGCACCGGCCTATATGCTCACCAAGACGGTGCCGCTCGGCGCGCCCGACCGCTGGGACTACCTCGTGTTCGACCCCGATGGCGCGCGCGTCTACGCCTCGCATGGCGACCGGGTGACGGTGGTCGACGCGCGCTCGGGCGCGGTGGTCGGCGAGGTGGCGGGGATGCCCGGCGGTACGCACGGCGTCGCGGTTTCCACCAACACGGGCGAGGGCTTCACCGACGACGGCGAGAAGCGTGAGGTGGTCGCGTTCGATCTCAAGACGCTCCAAGTCACCCACCGCATCCCCGCGGGCGACGACGCGGACGGCATCGCGCGCGATCCGGGGACCGGTCACATCTTCGTGGTCGAGGGCGACCCGGCGACGATGACCGTGGTCGACCCGCGCACCGACCACGCGATGGCCAAGATCAACCTCGGCGAGAAGGGCGAGTATCTCGCCGCCGACGGCGCGGGCCACGTGTTCGTCGCTGGCGAGGCGAACAGCGACCTGATCGAGGTCGACGCGCGGACGAACGCGGTGCTGGCGCACTGGCCGACGCCCGGCTGCGCGAAGCCGCACGGGCTCGCGGTCGACGCGTCGGGCGGGCGCGCGTTCATGGGCTGCGTCAACAAGGTGCTGGACGTGGTCGATACGCGCTCGGGCCGGCTGGTGGCGGAGCTGCCGATCGGCGCAGGCAACGACGCGGTCGCGTGGGACCCGGTCCGCCGCCGCGTGTTCAGCTCCAACGGGCGCGACGGCACGGTGAGCGTCATCCAGCAGGACACGCCCGACCGCTATCGCGTGCTCGACACGGTGGTGACCAGGGTGAGCGGGCGGACGATGACGGTCGACCCCGCGACCGGGCGGCTGTTCGTGGTCGCCGCCGACACCCTTCCGCCCGCAACGCCGGGCGGAAGACCGCGCACCAAGCCGGGCACGGTCGCGATGCTGATGTTCGACCCGGTCCGCTGAGCATCGCGCGCCTTTTCGCCGCCGTCGCGCTGGCGCTGGTCGCGGGCGCGGCGCTCGCGGCCGACCGGTTTGCGGAGCCGCGCGCGGCGATGGTGGCGCGCATCCATGCGGAAATCCACGCCGCCGCACCCGCCGCGGACGACGCCTACCTCGCGCAGGCGCTGGCCGCGCTCGCCGCCGTGCCGCGCGAGGGGTTCGTTCCGCGTCCGTTGCGGAAGCGCGCCTATGACGAGACCGCGCTGCCGATCGGGCATGAGCAGACCATCTCCGACGCCTATATCGTCGCGGTGATGACCGCCGCGATGCGCCTGCCTCCGCAAGCGCGGGTGCTCGATGTCGGAACCGGGTCGGGCTATCAGGCGGCGGTGCTCGCGCAGCTAGGCGCGCAGGTGTCATCGGTGGAGATCGTCGAGCCGCTCGCGCGCGCGGCGGGGGAGCGGTTGAAACGGCTCGGCTACCGCGTCGATGTGCGCGCGGGCGACGGTTATGCGGGCTGGCCCGAGCACGCGCCGTTCGACGGCGTGGTGGTCGCGGCGGGCGCGGCGAGCGTCCCGCCCGCGCTGATTGCGCAGCTCAGGATCGGCGGTCGGCTGGTGATGCCGATCGGCGCGAGCTGGGCGGGGGAGCAGCTGCTGGTGGTGACACGGACCGGCCCGGCTACGACGACGCGCTGCTCGCTCGGCTCGTCGATGTTCGTGCCGCTGACCGGGCGCGGGCAGCGCGGCGAGGAGGCGGGGCTGTTCGACGGGTCGATCCCGCTCTGTTACGGTGCTTCCGTCGCCCGCGCGGACGTCGCGCCCGCGCGCCAGCTCCGCTGCCCCCGCGGTTCCCGCTCGCTGGCCTGCGCGGTAAAGCCGTAGCGCTAGGCACTCGCCGCCGGCGCTGCGCCGCGGACGAGCAGCAGCGTGCTCCCCAGCATCAGGGCATCCTCGACCAAGCCGGTCGGCACCTGGCCGAACCGCTTCATCGCGCGCATCCGCAGCGCGAAGGTCAGGTAGGAGGCCCCGACCGCGCCGCCTGCGCCGAGCAGCGCGGCGGCGACCCGCTGGCGGCGCGGCGCGAGCGACATGCCCGCGACCGCGCCGGTGACGACGCGGACGATCATGCCCGAGGGGA
>CAXTTU010000046.1:0-14390 GCA_964247225.1 uncultured Sphingomonas sp.
TCGACCAGCGGCTTGACGACCAGCTCCTGCGCGCAAGCCGGCCCTGCGGCGGCCAAGGCGGCCGCCGTGATGATAACCTTACGCATGTCCATTCCCCTTTGCCGGGCCCCCTTTGCGGGTAGCCCGGCCCCGTTTCGGTTCAGATCCGCACGCCAGTCGCCGCGCCCCAGGTCGAGCGCCAGCGACGCTTGACCAGCGTCAGCCCAGCGCAGGCAATCAGCGCCAGCCCCGCAAAGATGAGAAAGCCCCAGCGGAACTCGCCCGTCAGCTGCTTGGCGATGCCCAGCGAGGAGGCGAGATAGAAGCCGCCGATCCCGCCCGCCATGCCGACCAGCCCGGTCATCACGCCGATCTCCTTGGCGAACCGCTGCGGCACCAGCTGAAACACCGCGCCGTTGCCCGCGCCGAGTGCCAGCATCGCCAGCACGAAGAAGGCGAGCGCGGCCCCGACGCTGCCGGCCGAGCTCACTCCCACCAGCGCCGCCGCGGCGATGAGGTACACCGTTGTCAGCGTCTTGACGCCGCCGATCCGGTCCGCCAGCGCGCCGCCAAACGGGCGGATCAGCGAGCCTGCGAACACGCAGGCGGCGGTGCAGTAGCCCGCGGTCACCGTGGTCAGCTTGAACTGGTCGGTGAAGTAGATCGGCAGGCTGGCGGCGAGGCCGAGGAACCCACCAAAGCTGACCGCATAAAAGGCCATCATCCACCAGGCATCGCCTTGCGCCAGCGGCGTTAGGTACGCGGCCAGCGACTTGGCGGGAGGCGCGTTCGGCGCATCCTTGGCCATCAGGAGATAGGCGACGAACACCAGCGCGAGCGGGATGCAGGCAAGGCCCAGCACCGCGTTCCACCCGAACAGCTTGGCCAGCGTCGGCGCGAACAGGGCGGCGAGCACCGTGCCCGAATTGCCCATGCCCGCAATCCCCATCGCCTTGCCCTGATGCTCGGCCGGATACCAGCGGCTGGCGAGCGGCAGCGCGATCGCGAAGCTCGCCCCCGCGAAGCCGAGGATGACGCCGAGCGCCAGCGTGCCGCCGAAGCTGCTGACCCCCAGCAACCAAGCGGACAACAGCCCGCCGATGACGATTACTTGGCTGATCGCGCCCGAGCGCTTGGGGCCGATCCGATCGACGAGCAGCCCGTTGACCACGCGAAGCACCGCGCCCGCAAGCGTCGGGGTGGCGACCATGAACCCCTTCTGCGTGGGCGACAGGTGCAGCGTCTTGGAGATGTCGGGTGCGAGCGGCCCGAGCAGCACCCAGACCATGAAGGCGAGGTCGAAGTACAGAAACGCCGCGATCAGCGTCGGGCGATGGCCCGAGCTCCAGAAACTGTCGGACGCGGGTGTCGTTTGCTCGTTTTGCCAATAGGCGGTCGCCATGTGCGGTCTCCCGATACGGTGAGGACAAGAAAAAAGCCGCTCTCCGGCGCGCGCGTGGCGGACCGGACAGCGGCTTTGCTGTGTGCTGGTGGGAAGCGCCCCGACGCTGGGGCGGCCTCGCCGATCAGGCGCGCGTCATCGCGCGTCGGCAGGGAGTATCAGGCGACTCGGCAAATTGTGCAAGTGCGAAATGATCAGCGCGCGAAGCCCGCGACATATTCACCGACGCGGTCGGGGTCGAACACCCGCCCGTCGAAGAACAGGTCCGGCCCGAGCGTCAGCGCGCCGCCATGCGCGCCGACCCCGTGCGGCGCGGCCAGCGCACCCTCGAGCTTGAGACTCGCGCCCGGCATCACCGCGCCGCCGCCTCCCAACGCGCGGCGGTAGACGTCCGACCGGAACACCGCCGCCGCGGCACGTTCGCACGCCTCGCTCGCGTCCAGCATCCCCCAGCGGACCAGCTGGGAGTAGATCCACAGCCCCTGGCTGCGCCACGGGAAGTTTGCGGCCTCGCGATGAAAGATGAGCAGGTCGGGCAGGTCGGCGGTGGGCGCGCCGCGCGCGAGCGGAAGCCGACCGCCGAGCGCGGGCAGGATCAGCTCGGGCGGCTGGTCGAGATACGCCTCCTGCGCGAGCAGCGCGGCGAGCGCGTCGCGGTTGCCCGGGTCGTCGCACCATGCGGCGGCGCGGTCGAGCGCGCGCAGTAGCGCGTCGGTGAGGTCCGGATGCGCCTCCATCCAGTCCGCGCGTACCGCCAGCACCTTTTCGACACTGCGCCGCCAGATGCGCGCGCCCACCGCCGCGATCTCGCCCGCGCCGCGCGCCACCGCGACGCTGCCCCAGGGTTCGCCCGCCATGAAACCGTCGATCTCGCCCCCCTCCAGCGCTTCGACCATCAGCGGGGGCGGGAGGACGCGCAGGGTGACATCCCGGTCGGGATCGAGCCCGGCATGCGCGAGCCAATAGCGCAGGATCAGCGCGTGGGTGGAGAAGCGGTGAACGACGCCGATAACCGGCTTGCGCCGGTACAGGCCCACCGCGGCGGCGAAGTCGTGCGCGGTCGCCACCGGGTCGGCGATGCGACGCGGCATATCCGGGTCGAGCGCCGCCGCGAAGTCGCTCGCCACGGTCAGCGCGTTGCCGTTGACGCTGAGCTTGAACGGCGCGGCGAGCGCCACCTGATGCTGGCTAAGCCCCAAGGACACCGCGACTGCGAGCGGGGCGAGCAGGTGCGCCGCCTGCACCTGGCGATAGACCAGCCGGTCGCGCACGCTCGCCCATGAACTCTCGCGCACCAGCGACAGGTCGATCCCTTCCGCGCGCGCAAAGCCCAGCTCGCGCGCGACGATCAGCGGCGCGGCATCGGTCAGCGGCATGAATGCGGCGGCGACCCGTTCCATCATGCCCCTCCCAACAGGTCGTTCGCGGTGATCAATGCGTCGGCGACATCGACGATCTTGCGCCCGCCGTTCATCGCCGTCTTGCGCAGCAGCGCATAGGCGTCCGCCTCCGCCAGATGGCGGGTTTGCATCAGGATCTGCTTGGCGCGGTCGATCGTCTTGCGGTCGGCGAGCGCGCCCACCGCCTCGTCGCGCTCCGCCTGCAGCCTGGCGAAGGCACCGAAGCGACGGATCGCCAGTTCGAGCACGGGCTTGACGCGCTCTTTCCGGAGGCCGTCGACGACATAGGCGGAGACGCCCGCGTCGATCGCCGCGCCGATCATCGCCTCGTCCGACTGGTCGACGAACATCGCGATCGGGCGGGCGAGCGCGCGGCTGACCGCGAGCATGTCCTCCAGCGCGTCGCGGCTGGGGCTGCCGAGATTGATCAGCACCACGTCGGGGGCGCTCCGCTCCAGCCGGGCGACGAAGCCGCCGCGCGGGGCCATGACCTCGATGTCGTGATAGCCGCCGTCCCGGAGCCCTTCCTCCAGGACACTCGCGCGTTCGCCGCTGTCGTCGATGATCACGATCCGCACTGGCGCCCCTTGCCGCACTGCAGCATGTGAGGGGGCGTGCCATGGGTCAAGGGGGCATTACGCGCGCCCGGAGGCTTATAGCGCTGCCGCTCGTCTCGGCTCGGTCTCCCCGCTCACGAGCAGCAGGGGTCGGGAGGCCTCCGCCTTGACCACGCGGATGCGGCGCTCGGCGGGGTCGGTGGGGTCGAGCACGAACATCCCCGCATCGCGGTTGGCGACCAGCCAGTCGCGATGCGCGGCGCTGATACGCTGCCCCGGGATGACGCGCGGAACGCCGGGCGGGGTGGGCGCGATGATCTCGGCGGCGACCCGGCCCGCGCACTCCTCATATAGGACCTCTTCCACCTCGGCGAAGAACGCGTCGGCGAGCGGCATCGCGCGGTCGAAGCTCACCGCGCCGATGCGGGGCGTCCGCTCCAGCTGACGGGGCAGGATCGACGGGTCGCGGCGGAGTTGCCTCGACAGGTCGGTGAGCGCGCGGACGAGCTTGCGGATCTGCGACGACGACGTCCCCGGCAGGACCAGCGCGCTGATCAGCCGCGCCTCGCTGAGGCCCATCGCGATATGGTGATGCTGGTACAGCCAGTCGTCGATCGCATAACCCGCGACGCCGAGTTCGGAACAGTCGATCAGGATCGCGCTCGGGTCGAGCTCGCAATTGGGCGGCAGCCGGTCGGCTTCCCAGACGCGCAGCCCCGGTATCTTGCCGATGCGGGCGCGCGCGTCCTGCGCGCGGTCGAGCACCGCGTCCCAGATCGCCTCACCGCCGGTGGCATGGTCGCGGCGAGTGGCGTCGATGCTGGCGAGGATGGGGACGGAAGGGCTGGTCGTCTCGAACAGCTCATAGGCGAGCGCGAGGCGCTGCTGATCGACCAAATCGCCGCGCGCGAGGATCACCGATCCTTGCCCTAGCGCGGTCATGGTCTTGTGCAGGCTGCACACCTCGATGTCCGCGCCCAGCGCCAGCGCGTCGGCGGGCAGCCGCGGCGAAAAGGCGAACGCGCCGCCCCATGCCGCATCGACAACCAGCGGGATGCCGCGCGCGTGCGCGACCTTCGCCAGCCCGGCGATGTCGCTGGTGACGCCGAAATAATTGGGGCTGACGATCACCACCGCCTTGGCGTGCGGATAGGCGGTGAGCGCGTTCTCCAGCGTCGCCGGGTCAACCACCGTCTGGATGTCGTAGTCGTGGTCGATTCCGACGGGGACGGGCACCGCGTCGAGCCCGGCCGCGAGCGCATACGCCCATTCCGACTTGTGCGCATTCTCGGCGAGCAGCACCGTGTCGCCCGCGCGGGCGAGCGAGGCGAGCACCGAATGGAGGCTTTGCGTCGAGCCGCCGGTCACGAAGCGGCACAGGTCCGCGCCCCACGCCTCCGCCGCGAGCTCCTGCGCGCGGAACAGCGCGTGCGTGCTCTCGGTGCGGTCCTCCACGCCCTTGACGGTCAGGAGGTCGGCCTTGAACGCCTTGGCCCCCACGAGGCGTCGGAGCCGGCCGGGGATGGTGGAACCGTGGCCGTGGCCGGGGACGCCGAAACCGGTGACAGGGTGGTTTTCGCTGGAGGCGAGCGCTTCGACGACAGGTGCTTGATGTTGGTCCATGCCCGCGCAACCGCTTGGAGCGAAACGATCGTTCCGCACTCTTTTACGCGATGTTAACCTTTGACCGAAGAGTGTCGGCGATAGGCGCTTACCTGCGCCCCAACGCGCGATAATCGGCGACATGGCTGACCAACCCGCCATCGGGCTTGTTGGTCGAATAGCCGCCGAGCAGCTGCGCGTAGTAATGCGCGGGCGAGAAGCCGAGCGTCGCTTCCCTCGCTTTCGGGATCATGGTGAGCTCGGTGGGTGCCATCACGAGCTTCCCGCGCGAGAATATGACGCGGCCGCCGCGCATGAGGATGTAGGGTCCGGCTGCCACGCCCGGCGGGGCATCCGCGGCTCCGGTTCCGACCGTCGCGATCATCCCCTGCGGCGTGACCCGCACCGCGCGGAGGGGCCCAAGGAACTTGGGCGGCGGGAACATGGATTCGACGGGCACGATCATCATGTCGCCGACGATGTGGAACACGTTCTGATTGTGCGGCTGCGCGACTTTGCTGATCTTGAGGCCGAGCGCGTCCATCACGCCCTTGGGGACTATGCCTGCCGTCTTCATCTTGGTGACCGAAATCCGCATCTCGCCATCGGGCGTCGGCGAGGCGACCGCCTGTGCGGTGAAGCCGATCGGCACGCCTGCCTTTTGCATGGTGCCGCGCATCAGGATCACGCCGTCGCCGAAACCGATGCTCACGCGCTTGATCGCGGTGTTGGCCGACGGAAGGATGTACTGGTTCATCAGCGCTTCCATCGTCGCTGCGGGCATCACCATCTCCGCGCGGCGGACGCGGACGGCGTAGGAGGCGGGGTCGTCCATATCGACCGGGCGCCCCGGCCGGGTCGGGACCGCGGTGCCGTTCATCCGCCGCACGGTAGCGGGTGCGTTGTCGAACGGGAACATCACCACGTCGCGCATCCACATACGCACGCCCGACGCAGGCTCATGCCGCGCGACGCGCCCGTGCCGCGCGGTGGCGGGGGTGACGAGCAAAGCCGCGGTCGCGACCAGCAGGGCGCTCTTGCCGACCCGGTTGCGACGACTAGTCTGGATCGGGTGGGGGGTGGATCGTGCCGTGGTCAAGGGTAGAACTCCGTCGTCTGAACGACGTCGCCTGGCCCCGATCCGGAGCGGCCGAAATCACGCAGGTGAAGGCGCGCTACCCTCCGCCCTGCCGGTGATGCGCCGCAGGAACGCCGCTTCCTGCGGGCGCTGCGGTCGCCCGTCGGGGTGGAGCACGTCGTAGAACCACAGATCCGCCGCCTGCTTGCGCTTGCGCGCGGGCTTCCACGGCAGGTGCGTCTGCGTCCGCCCGAGCACCAGGCCCCAGCAGAATGCGCCCACCCGCTGTTCCTTGGCGATCGGCAGGATCGCCTCGAACGTGCTCCCCGCCGGACGGGCCATGTATGCGGTACACAGGATCGGTCGCCCGAAACGTCGGAGCCAGCGCACCCGCTGCCGGAACCCGTTCGCCCTGCCATAATTGTGGAATGAGACCACATCGGATTGGTGGATCTGGACGCGCTGGATCGGCGTGAGCAGGTCGTCGTCGGACTAATCGCCGAGCCAAATGCCGCTCGTCACCGGTTGCGTCGGCGCGCAATCGCGCACCCAGCCGAACGCCTGCGCCAGCACCGGCGCGACCAAGGCCGCCTTGGCGCTCAGCACCGCGGGCTTGCACGCATCGACCTGCGGCCCGTTGTCGGGCTCGTTCCAAACGTCCCAGGCGAACACGCGCGGGTCGTCGCGGAAGGCGGTGACGACCCCGGTGACATAGTCGCGCAGCCACCCATGCTGCGCCGGGTCGGACAGCGCCCGCTCGCCAGGCGACTGGACCCAGCCCGAATTGTGGATGCCGGGCGCGGGCTGGGGCTGGCGGCCGAGCGCGGGCTCGGGGTGCCAGCAGGAGTCGAACAGCACGGGCATCGTCCGGATGCCGTGCCGGTCGGCGGCGGCGAGGAACGCGTCGACGCGCTCGAGCAACCCGCGCGCATCATCGAGCCAGAGCAGGTCGTGGAGATAGACCCGCACCGCATTCATCCCCAGCCCGGCCGCCCAGCCGAGTTCGCGCTCGATCGCGGGGAGGTCGAACGTCTCCGCCTGCCAGAACTCTAGCTGGTTGATCGCATAGGAGGGCTTGAAGTTGCACCCCACCAGCCAGGGCAGGCCGGCATACCAATACTTCGCGCGCTCGCGCGTCCATCGCCGGTCGTCGGCCAGCGCGCCGGGCGGATCGGACCGCAGCGGCACCGCCAGTTCGGTGCGGCGATAGGCTTTGGTGGAACGGGTAACTGCGCGGGACAGGGAGGACATCGCAACGCAACTCGATACGGAGGTCGGGACACCTGCCTCGGTGCGTTCCGCTAATCTGAAGCAGGTAAAACTGCTAACCTAGGCAAGGTTAACGGGCGATGGCCGCTCTCGCCCAACCTGCCGGGATGTGAGGGTTTTTGTCCGCCGCACTGATCTAGCGTGTTGCGGACGGCAACAGGCTGGTCGCAGCTGTTCATCAGGATCAACGACGAGCAGGGGCGCAATGTACCAACCATCACTGGCGCGAGGTGACGATCATGAGGCGAGCGCGGGCCGGGTCCGGCCCCCGTTGGTCTGCTTCAGCCCGTTGCGCTGGGGTGGTATGTACCAGCCTCCGCAGCACCTACGCGCCGCATGACCGGTCGCGAGCCCGCGCCGGCTAGCCCCAGCAGCGACGAACTGCTCCGCCTGATTTGGGAAAGCGCGACCGACTTCGCGATCTTCTCGATCGATCCGAACGGGATGGTGACCAGCTGGAACGCGGGTGCCGAACGCGTGCTGCGCTACACGGAAGCGGAGATCGTCGGGCGGAGCGGCGATGTAATTTTTACCCCCGAGGACCAGGGCGCGGGCATCCCGCAGGAGGAGCGGCGACAGGCGCTCGCGACCGGACGCGCGGCGGATGACCGCTGGTCGGTGCGCGGCGACGGCTCGCGCTTCTGGGCGTCGGGGTTAGCGCAGCCGCTGGCCGACTCGGGGCGCGGCTTCGTCAAGATCCTGCGCGACCGCACGGAGGCGCACCGGGCGGAGGAGCGGGTGCGCGACAGTGAGGAGCGTTTTCGACTCCTCGCCACCAACATCCCCCAGCTTGTGTTCCGCTCGCGCCCCGACGGGAGCCGGACCTGGGGCAGCCCGCAATGGGTCGAGTTCACCGGCATCGGGCTGGAGAACAGCGTCGGGCTTGGCTGGTACGACGCGATCCACCCCGACGACCGCGACGCGACGAACGCCGCTTGGGCCGAGGCGCGGCGGGTCGGCGAGTACTATGTCGAGCACCGGGTCCACCACTGGGGCGAGGGCGAATATCGCTGGCACCAGACGCGGGCGCGCCCGCTTCAGACGGGGACGGAGGATGCGGAGTGGGTCGGGACAATGACCGACATCCACGACCTGCGTACCTTGCAGGACCGCCAGCAGGTGCTGCTCGCCGAACTCCAGCACCGCACGCGCAACCTGCTCGCGGTGACGCAGGCGATTGCCGCGCAGACCGCGCGCGCCAGCGGATCACTTGCGGAGTTCACGGCGGAGTTCGAAAGCCGCCTGCGCTCGCTGTCCCGAGTCCAGTCCTTGCTCGCGCGCGCCGATCACGGCGACGTCGACCTTGGCGAACTGGTGCGCGCGGAACTGGAAGCGCATGGCGACGGGATGAGCGAGAGCAAGACGCGCGTCGACGGGCCCGCGGTCTCGCTTCCCGCCATCTCGGCGCAGGCGCTCGGGCTGGCGCTGCATGAGCTTGCGACCAACGCACTGAAATACGGCGCGCTCGGCCAACCGGACGGGCGGCTCCTGATCGCGTGGCGCGTGGAAGGCGATGGCCCGAAACGGCGCGTGACGCTGGACTGGTCCGAAACCGGCGTGGTCATGCCCGCGAGCGATGCGCCGCCGCGCAAGGGCTATGGCCGCGAGCTGATCGAGCGCGCGTTGCCGTACCAGCTCGGCGCGAAGACCAAGCTGGCGTTCGCGCCCGACGGGGTGCGCTGCTCCATCGCGGTGCCGTTGAAGGGGGAGGCGGCAAATGGCTGATCCGGCAGACGCGACGCTGGCGCGCAAGCGGCTGCTCCTCGTCGAGGACGAGTATATGGTTGCGGCGGACCTTGCCTATGCGCTCGAACGGGCGGGGGCGGAGGTGATCGGCCCCGCAGGATCGGTCGCGGACGCGCTGGAGCTGGTGCGGGACGAGGGCGACCGGCTCGACGGCGCGGTGCTCGACGTCAATCTCGGTGGCGAGCGCGTGTTCCCGGTCGCGGACGCGCTGGCGGAGCGGGGCGTGCCGTTCATCTTCGCCACCGGCTATGATGCCAGCATCATCCCCTCCGCCCATGCGGGCGCGCCCCGGCACGAGAAGCCGGTGGATCGCGTGCGCCTGCTGCGCGAACTGGCGGCGCGGGTCGCAGGATGAAGTACCCGGTGAACTGCGGAATCCGGAATGACCGAGGTTAGAGCCACGCCCAGCCCGCCTACCTACAAGCGAAAACCGATCGACCGTCCTATCGCCGCTATCGAGGTCCTGCTATGCCCATCAAACTGAAGCCCGTTTCCGAACAGGTCATCGTCATCACCGGCGCGTCGAGCGGCATCGGGCTGGTGACCGCGCGCATGGCGGCGAAGCAGGGCGCGGCGGTGGTGGTGGGCGCGCGCAACGAGGACGCGCTCCGCGATCTGGTCGACGAGATCCGCGCGGCGGGGGGACGCGCCACCTACTCCGTTTGCGATGTCGCCGATCCCGAGCAGGTGCAGCGGCTGGCCGAGGTCGCGATCCGCGAGTTCGGCAGGTTCGACACCTGGGTCAACAATGCGGGGATCTCGATCTTCGGCGAGATGTGGGACGTGCCGATGGACGCCTGGCGGCGCATGTTCGAGACGACCTATTGGGGGCAGGTCCACGGTTCGCTCGCGGCGGTGCGGCATTTCCGCATCACCGGGCACACCGGCGCGATCGTCAACATCGGCAGCTTCTTCGGCAATCGCTCGCCCGCGGTGCAGGGCAGCTATTCCTCGGCCAAGCACGCGGTCCACGGCTTCACCGAAACGCTTCGCCAGGAGATCGAGCACAACAAGCTGCCGATCAGCGTGTCGCTCATCCAGCCGGGGCGTATCGACACGCCGTACAATGAACATGCGGGCAACTGGATGCCGATGCAGCCGGTCCACCGCGGCATGGTCTATCCGCCCGAGGCGGTCGCGGAAGCGATCCTGTGGTGCGCGGCGCACCCCAAGCGCGATATGTATGTGGGCTCGCAAGCCAAGTTCCTGAGCCTGTTCGGCTTTGCGGCACCGCGGCTCAGCGACAGGATCATCGGCGCGCTGTCCTATACGTCGCAGCAGTCGCGGACCCGCGAGGCGAACGACGATCACGAGCGCGCGCTGTTCCACGCCGGCTATGGCGGGCAGGAGCGCGGGACGCACGAGGCGCACCTGCTCCGCAAACGCAGCTATTACGTCCGGGCGACCGAGCATCCGGCGATCTCGCTCGCGGCGCTGATCGGCGGCGGGGCGCTCGCGTGGATGCTGCTCAAGCCGAAGCAGGGCGACCCGGCGCGCCCGCCGTTGCCGGAAGCGGGCGACATGGCGCAGCTGGTCGCGCCGGAGATCACGCCCGACGAGGCTCCCGAGATCGTCGAAGCCGAAGTCGTCGCGGTCTTCGTCCCGGCGGAATGAGGTGCGGGGGCGCGGTTCAGGCCCCGTCCTGCCCCTGATAGGCGTGGACGGTCAGGCCGGGCGCGCCGACGGGGAGCTCGCCCGCCCGCACCCGTTCGAGGACGCGGGCCATGTCGCGATAACCGTGCTCCCAGCGATAGGCGGCGGAGGCGGGCGAGAAGTCGAACGCCTTGCCGCATACTTCCGGCTCCTGCGCGCCGTAGGCGAGGTGAACGAGCGTCACCGACGGCTCGCCCGCACCGTCCGGCGTCGGACGGCTCGCGCGAAGGTCATATACGCGCTGCCACCCCTCGATCGCGCGTCGGCCCTGGTTGGCGAACATAAGGTCCTGCATCCGCTCCGCCCCGTTGCCGAGCGTGCGCGGCGGCGGCGCGCTGAGCGGGAGAAGATCGACCGCGAGGCAGAGCGTCGGGCGCTTCGGCGGGTCGGCGAGCACGACATCCACCGGCAGATTGGCGGACGCGCCCGCGTCGGCGAGCAACACGCCGTCGATCTCGACCGGGGGCAACGCCGGGATCAGCGCGCTGCTGGCGCGGACATGCTCAGGCGTAAGGGTGTCGGCCCTCGTGTCGAACACCACGTCGGTCCCCCGCTCAAGATCGACCGCGGTCACCGAGAAGCGTGTGTCGCCCGCGTTGATCCGACCGAAGTCGGCCAGCCTGTCGAGCGTGAGGTCGAGCGGCTTTGAGTCGTAGAGGCTGCTCGGCTCCCGATTGCCGAACGGCTCCCACCACGGGCCGAACAGACGGCGGGGCACGAAGACCTGCGGCTGCCCGGTCAGCAGCGTCCGCTGCACTGCCAGCGTGCGCCGCGCGTCCTCGGCCACGCCGCTCCACGATCCGGGTGCGCTGTCGGGCACCCGCCAATATTCGCGCAAGCTCTGCAGCGCCAGGTCGGGCGCGTTGCCGCAGATGATCGCGCCGTTGATCGCCCCGGTCGAGGCCCCGACGAGCCAGTCGACCCGGACGTTCCGTTTGACCAGTGCCTGATACGCGCCGCCCTGATACGCACCGAGCGCGTTGCCGCCGCTCAGCACCAGCACCACGCAATAGTCGGGCTCGGTCATGGGTCAGGTCGGCCCCGCCATCGGTCAGTCCACCACCTGCTTCTCGGCATGGTCGTGCTGGTCGTTCTCGCCCGTCACGCCGACCATGTGCCGATAGGACAGCTCCGCGCCCGCCCATCCGGTCAGCATCACCAGCCCGGCGGTCAGCCCCGACAGCGCGGTCGCGGTCGTGCTCGGCGCTTCCTTGCCGCCGCGCCGCAACGCCAGGCTCGCTCCCGCCAGCGCGAGCGCGACCGGGTTGCCATAGGCGTGGAGCTTGCCAGTCGCCTTTTCGCGCGCGCGCTTGATGGTGACGTAATCGATGATGCCGAACACCGCCGCGCCCAGCCCACCGACGATGCCCGCGCCCAGCAGCACCTGCGACGCGCGCGCCCAGAACGGGTCGCCCGTCCGCCGCGCGGCGATATCGCTCGCCACCGCCGTGGTCAGGAACGCGACGGGGTAGGGGATCATCATCGGGTGGATCGGATGCCCGGCGATGGCGGCCGTGCTCGGCAGCCCGCGCGTCGGCGCTCGCCGGTCGGGCTTCACCGGCGACAGCAGGTTGCCGATGGTGGTGATCGCGTTGCTCGCCATGATGTTTCCTTTGTGTTCGTCCCATAACCGCCGCCGCCGCGCTTGGTTGCGAACCCATCAGGCCAACCGGCGTCGCTCCCAAGTCAGGAACTGCTTGAGCAACGTCCTGAGCGTGAAGATGGCCGCGAACGCGCCGATACCGTGCCACGTCCCGAGCTCGATCGCCTTGAGCAGCGTGGCGGCGCTCTTGTAGCCGAGCGCGCTGAGCGAGCCCGCGATCACCACGAGCCGCGCCTGGTGGATGCCGCGACGGGTGGCAAGCACGAACAGCGCCCGCGCCACGGCCCAGGCCACGATCATCGCGCCGCCGAACTCGATCAGCGCAGCCGCCCCGGCGATCAGGTCGAGGTCAGCGGGCATCGGCGGGGGGCATGGGCGGACGCCCGTCGTGCCGCGCCTTGGCCCCGTCGATCTCGCGCTGGAGGAAGAAGTTGAGCGCGGTCCGCAGCACCGCAATGGCGGCGAGCTTGCCGATCTCGTCCCAGCTCGGTGCCACCGCCGTCCGCAGGATATCGGCGGCGAGCGCGAACTCAAGGCTGAGCGCCAGCCAGCGGCCGAGCTTGAGGCGGATCTCCTCCTTGCGGTCGTGGGTGCCGCCGTCGCCATCGTCCGTCTCGCGAACCGAGCGGCGGACGAACAGTGCGAGCGACCGCACCGTCGCTTCCAGCGCGGCAAGCGCGATGATGAGCGCGGCGGCGGCTTCGGTGCCCGAAGCGAGCCAAAGGGTCAGCTGTTTCAGCAGGTCCACCCTATTCGGCCCAGGCCGCGTCTTCGACGTGCAGCTCCGCCGCGGGTCGCGCGCCCCAGTCGTCCTTCTTCGCGCGTCCCGCCAGCCATAGCCGCCGATGGCTCGCGCCCAGCAGCGCCGCGCCGAGCGCGGTGTCCGCCTGTCGGAAGGCGACCGTCTTGAGCGCGCGCCCGTCATCGCCCGAGACGATCGCGCGCACATGTCCGCGCCCGACCACGTCCGCCTTGACGACGCGCACCGGGCCGGTCGCGACCCGCGGGGCGGGCCAGCCGACGCCGTACGGCCCGCCCGCCTCCAGCGCATCGACAAGTTCCGGGTTGACCCCCGCGGGCGCGACGCTCGCGTCGAGCAGCAGCGCGCGCCCCTCGCCCGAGCGCGCCACCGCCGCCGCCAGCCGCTCCTCCAGGAACGCGGCCAGCTCAGGTATCCGCTCTTCGCGCACGGTCAGCCCGGCGGCCATCGCGTGGCCACCGCCCGCCTCGATCAGCCCATGCTCCTTCGCCGCCAGCACTGCCGCGCCGAGGTCGACGCCGGTGACCGAACGCCCCGAGCCCTTGCCCACCCCGTCTTCGCCCAGCGCGATCACAATCGCGGGGCGGGCGAGCTTCTCCTTCAGACGCCCCGCGACGATGCCGATCACGCCGGGGTGCCAGCCGCGCCCCGCGACGATCGCGACCGCGCCGCCGACGACCAAGGTCTCGGCGTGCTCCTGCACGCCCGTCTCGATGAACCGGCGCTCGTCGTTGAGCTGGCCCAGTTCCTCCGCCAGCGCGCGTGCTTCCGCCGGGTCGCGGGTGGTGAGCAGGCGGACGCCGAGGTCCGACCGCCCGACCCGTCCGCCCGCATTGATCCGGGGACCTAGCGCGAAGCCGAGGTCGGAGCAGGTCGGCGCGCGCGTCAACCGCGCCGCCTCCGCCAGCGCGGCGAGGCCGGGATTGCGGCCCTGCGCCATCACCTTCAGCCCCTGCGCCACGAACGCGCGGTTGAGCCCGCGCAGCTGCGCGACATCGGCCACCGTGCCGAGCGCGACGAGGTCGAGATGGTCGAGCAAGCGCGGCTCCGTACGCCCGGCGAAGAAGCCCCTCGCGCGTAATTCGCGCACCAGCGCCGCGCAAAGCAGCCATACCATGCCGACCGCCGCAAGATGCCCGTGCGCGGCACCGTCGGTCTCGTCGAGCCGGTTGGGGTTCACCACCGCATGGGCGTGGGGGAGGGTGGACGCGCATTTGTGATGGTCGACCACGACCACCTCGACACCCACGTCGCGAGCGTGCGCCAGCGCCTCGAACGCCTGCGCACCGCAATCCACGGTGACGATCAAGGACGCGCCCTCGGCGGCGAGGCGGGCGAGCG
>CAXTTU010000047.1:0-14230 GCA_964247225.1 uncultured Sphingomonas sp.
TGGCGATCATGGACCAGGACGGGGCCAACCACCGTTTCCTGACCAACGGCCAGTCGATCGTGCTGACCCCGCGCTTCTCGCCGTCGCAGCAGTCGATCGTGTATATGAGCTACATCGGCGACCGGCCGCGCATCTATGTCTATGACCTCGGCTCGGGTCGGCAGCGGCTGGTGGTGGAGAATGCCAGCCTCACCTTTGCGCCGCGCTTCTCGCCCGACGGGCGGTGGATCCTGTTCTCGATGGCGGAGGGGGGCAACACCGACCTGTACCGCGTGGCGGCGGCGGGCGGGAAGCCGCAGCGGCTGACCACTTCGCCCGGCATCGACACGGGTGGCAGCTATTCGCCCGACGGATCGCACATCGTGTTCGAGAGCGACCGGTCGGGGACGCAGCAACTTTACGTGATGAACGCGGACGGCTCCGATCAGCAGCGGATCAGCTTCGGCGGCGGGCGCTACGCCACGCCGGTGTGGAGCCCGCGCGGCGACCTGATCGCGTTCACCAAGATCGGCGGCGCGTTCCGTATCGGGGTGATGAGCCCGAGCGGCGGGGGCGAGAAGCTGCTCACCAACAGCTGGCAGGACGAGGGGCCGAGCTGGGCCCCGAACGGCCGAGTGCTGGCGTTCTTCCGCTCGCATCAGGGCGGCGGCAATGCGGATCTGTGGTCGGTGGACCTGACCGGGGTGAACGAGCGCAAGATCCCGACCCCGCTCGACGGTTCGGACCCGGCTTGGGGGCCGTTACGGCCCTGACCCACTACAAGGTAGGAGTTCGTCCCATGCGTAAGTCATCAACCACCCTCATCGCCGCGCTCGCGCTGATCGCCGTCGCCGGGTGCTCCAAAAAGCGGCCTGCCGAGCTGCCCCCGCCCCCGGGCGCGGCGCAGGGTGCCGATACCGGGCAGGGCGCAGGCGGCGCGAACGGGGAGGGGCGCGTCGCGGGCGCTGCGCTGCCCGGGTCGGCGGCGGACTTCAAACAGTCGGTCCAGTCGGACACCGTCCATTTCGGGCTAGACCAGTATGACATCGACCCGGAAGCGCGCGCGATCCTCGACGTGCAGGTCGCGTGGCTGGCGAAATATCCGGACGTCCGCGTCACGCTGGAAGGGCATTGCGACGAGCGGGGGACGCGCGAATACAACCTCGCGCTCGGCGACCGCCGTGCCAACGCCGCCAAGAACTACCTCGCCGAGCGCGGCGTGTCGCCGTCGCGGATCAGCACGATCAGCTATGGCAAGGAACGCCCGGTCGCGCTCGGCAGCGACGAGGCAAGCTGGGCGCAGAACCGCCGTGCGGTGACGGTGGTGGTGGAGCGGTAGGGGGCCAATCGGCGAGTCGTCTCCTCGTCGTCCCTCCTAACGAGGCGCCGCGCGTCTCAGGCGGAAGTTCCACGCCTGCCACACTTCCGTCACCCCGGCCCTGTGCCGGGGTCCAGCTGTCTGCGCGTGACACCATAGGGCAAGTCCGCACAACGCTGGACCCCGGCACGAGGCCGGGGTGACGAGGGTGTGGATGAGGGGCGAACGAACCCACTTGCACGCGCCACGACTCACATTATGGTGATATCACCATAATGTGAGGTCCTCATGGCGACTCAGCTCCTGCCCCAAGCGCTCCGGCATAGCGTCGAGCGACCCGCCGCCACCGCGAGCGGGTATGCGATGCTGCTGGTACTCCTCGCCGCGGTCGTGGTCGGCGTGCTCGCGCTCGGCGGGCTCCCGCGCTATCCGGTCGAGGCGGGGCTGGTGCTCGTCCTGTGCATCCTCACCGCTGCACTGGTGCTGCCGGGCTTCTACATGCTCCAGCCCAATCAGGCGGTCGCGATCACCCTGTTCGGCAGCTACAAGGGGACCGACCGCGCGACCGGCCTGCGCTGGGTCCTCCCCTGGTTCGCGCGGCGCAAGCTGTCGGTGCGCGCGAACAACATCATCTCCGCCTCGATCAAGGTCAACGACCTGCGCGGCAACCCGATCGAGATCGCGGCGCAGGTGGTGTGGCGGGTGACCGACACCGCGCAGGCGCTGTTCGACGTCGACGATTACCGCGCCTTTGTCATCGTCCAGATCGAGGCGGCGGTGCGCACGATCGGCTCGCGTTATCCGTATGACGATTTCACCCATCAGGAAGTGACGCTGCGCGGCAGCCACGATCAGGTCGGGGCGGAGCTTCGCACGGAGCTGATGGCGCGGCTGGCGGTGGCGGGGATCACCGTGGATGAGTGCGGCTTCACCCACCTCGCCTATGCGCCCGAGATCGCGGGCGCGATGCTACGGCGGCAACAGGCGAGCGCGGTGGTGGCGGCGCGCGCGACGCTGGTCGAGGGCGCGGTCGGCATGGTCGAGATGGCGCTGGCGCAGCTGTCCGAGAAGAACGTCGTCGAACTCGACGACGAGCGGCGCGCGGCGATGGTTTCCAACCTCATGGTCGTGCTGTGCGGCGAGCGCGACACCCAGCCGGTCGTCAACACGGGCACGCTGTACCAATAGGTGAGTACGCCGCCGAAAAAGGCGTTTCCGCTCCGGCTCGACCCCGCTTTGTACGCCGCGATCGAGCGCGCGGCGGCGGGTGACCTCAGGAGCGTCAACGCAGAAATCGAGTTCCTGCTGCGCGAGGCATTGGCGCGGCGGGGGGTGACGCTGGACCCGCCGCTCGCCGCCAAGCGCGGGCGGCCCGTGAAGGAGAAGGGCGATGAGTGACGAGGATGTGTGGTTCGAGCCCAAGCCGTTCGGCTATGGTTCGGGGTTGCCGGTCCGCTGGCAGGGCTGGGCGGTGCTGGCGGCGTATCTGGTCGCGGTGAGCGTGGCGGCGCTGGCGCTGGCGGAGCGACACCGGGGGCTGTTCATCGCGGCGGTGCTGCTGATGTCGGTGCCGCTGATGGTGATCAGCGCGCAGCACACGCGCGGTGGCTGGCGTTGGCGGTGGGGTGACGACGCTTAACGCAGAGCTCGATCCAGCAGTTTCGCCAGTCTCAGCCCGCCCCGCTCGACTTCCAGCCGCGCGGACGGGACCCATGCCTCGATCGTCGTCTCACTGATCGCCACATGCGGCGGGGTCGGCTGGCAAGGGTTGTCGCCGAGCGCGCCCGCGTACACGGTGTCCTGCGCCACCTGCCACGACTCGCGCGCCCAGTCCGCGACATTGCCCGCCTGCAGCGCCGCCTTCTCCCCGCGCGGATAGCGGCGGATCAGCGAGGGCCCGCTGGTGATCGCGCGCTCGGCGAGGAGGCCGTCCCATACCGAATGAAGGTTGAGCCTGGGCGGCGCGTATACCCCATAGCTGACGTGGACATCGTTGCCGCCCTTGTCGCTTTTCTCGCCCGCGTGGAGCGGCTGGTGCAGGTCGCCGACGAAGTGGAGCAGGAACGCGAGCGCCTGCACCTGCTCGGCGGGCGTCGTCGCGGGCGCGCGGAGCAGCGCCACGTCGCGCTCGATCTGCGCGGAAACACAGTTCCCGTCCTTGCAGGCGGGCTTGGAATCATAGGGCTGGCAGATCTCGACGTCCTGAAAATGCCAGCCATAGGCATAGCCGAACCGCGGCTTGCCCGCCGCATCCTTGAGCGGCTTGACGCAATCTGCCCACACAGCCGCGTCCTCGGGCGTGCGCGCCGGGCATTCGGGGGTGCCGAGCAGCGCGGCGGTGGCGAGGATGCGCCGCACCCGCGCCCGCGTGCGCGGGGTGACGTTGCGCATCGCGATGCTCGCGATCGTGCGGTGGCCATAGTCCCAATACGCCCCTGCCGGACTTGCGAGCGCGAGCGCGGCGAGGAAGGCAAGAGCGCGTTTCATCGCGAGGCTGCTTAGCCCCGCGCTCCGTCGCCGTACAGCGCGACCCGCTCGGCCTGCCCCGGTCCGGTCACGATTGCTCCAGGTCCCGCGAGAGCGCGTTGTGGTGAAGCGTCGCATCAGCGTCGGCGTGGATCGCCAGGGCCATCCGGTAAGCGACCAGCGCGGCGTCGCGGTGCCCGTTCTCCTTCAACACATGCCCATATTGAACCCACTCGCGCTGGCGGCGCGGCGCCATGCGCAGGTAGGCGGCATAAAGCTGCTCGGCCTTGTTCAGGTCACCCCCACGACGTGCCCGCCGGGCGCGCGCCAGCAGCCAGCGGGCCCGACCGGTACGTCCGCCCGATGCCGGGCGTTCGGCTTTGCCCTCGGTCAGTATCCGATCGAGCAACGCCGTGTTTTCGGTCAGCAGACCTTCCCGACGAGCGATGCTCGCCTCGGCCGCGTCGGCCCTTCCGCCCTCGAGCGACGCGGCGCGTGCGAGTTCCGCTGCGCGCCGGACCAGCCGTGGGTGATGCGGATCGATGTTTACCAGGTCAGGCGTGTCCAGCACGGACCGAAAGGTGGGATCGTCGGCCCGAAGGATCTGATAGGTCCAATCCGGATGGTAAACCGGTTTCAGCCCCGCTTCCTTGATCAGCAGCAGGTACAGGATGGTCTCGGGCGAGGCCGGGACGCGGGCTGCGAGTGCCTTCACGAGTTGATCGTACAGATTGCGGACGAACCGCAAATCCTCTCGGCGTAGCGCAAGGACCTGATCGTTGAACGTCACTTCGCGGCCTGGAGGGACATAGGCCCCCCATGCCGCGTTCTTGTAGAAATAGGCCGGCGCGTTGCCACGCGGCACATAGCCATTCTCGTCAAAGCCCTCGCCAAGCGGAATGTGGATCTCGCCGGATTTCATCTCCGGCGATACCGGCGCGTAAAAGGCGAGGTCGGGCCGGGTGATGATCACCTCGTCGAATATCTCCCCGCTTGCCCGTTCATGCGCGTAGAGTAGCTCGATGGCACCGCTGATGTTGTAGAACATCGACAGGAGCCGGTGGGGACTGAGCATGAACAGCCAGTCGTCCCCGCTGCAGATCGCGTTGGCGGTGTCGAGAAACTCCTGCTGCGGCTTGTCATGGAAGCGCGACCCGATCAGCCTGCGGCCATAGGCGCGGGTCAGATCGGTGTCGGCCAGCGGGGTGAGGTTGGTGAAACGACCCTTCGGGTTCGAAAGGAAGAAACCATGCTCGTCCCGCTCGCCGCGATCATGGTCGCGGGTGACGATGTCCGTTTCCTTCGGGCCGAAGTAGAAGATGCTGGCGTCGTTCGGCTCGACGACGTGGCGAAGCAGCGAGTTGGCCGTGCGCTTGTACTCGCGCAGCAGACCATAAAGGAGCACGGCGACGCGGGGCCGCGCTTTCCGCTCCATTTCCGCGTCGTCCGCAACGCGAACCATCGCGCGCGCGATTGCCACCGCGTCCGACAGGTCGGCGCGGCGATAGGCGGCGAGCTCGCGGAAGGTGACCGGTCGCGCTTGCCCCCGAGGCAGCGTCTCGCATCGCCAGTCGGGCTGTTCCACACTGGCCAGCCCGCCCCGCCCGACGAGTAGCAGGTATAGCAGCGTTTCGAGGTGGGCCGGCGCGCCCTGGCGAAGGCAGGCCGCCGCGTCGGCGGAGAGGCTGCCGAGCAGCGCGAGGTCCGCGCCGCTCACCACCAGCAGCGTGTCGGAGAACGCGTCGCCGGTCCGCAACGGCGTGAGGTCCCCCGTCGACGGATCGCGAAAGGGGAGCACGGGCGCGTTGCCCGCAACGAACGCGCCCGTGACGGTGTCGAAACCGCTGCCCGCGACGATGTGGACCTGCCCCGGCGCGACATTCAGGTCCGGTTTCGCATAAAGCACCACGTCCGACCGGGTGAGGACCACCTGGTCGAAGGTCATGCCGTGCTGTTCTTCGAAGCGGCGCAGCAGGTTGTAGCCCGCTTCGATATCGGCGAGGTCGTTCAGCAACGCCGACGGGCCAGCGCCGCCCTCTCCCGCTGCGCCGGCCCGCACGGGCGATCGCATCGCGAAACCTTTCAATGCGGGGCCGTAGACCGCTGACGGCTGGCCTTCATCCTCTGGCGCCGCGTGCGTGACGTCCTCCGACCCGAGGTAGAATATCGAGGCGTCATAGGGCCGTACCAGATGGCGCACGAGCGCCGCCGCTGTCTCGGCACCCGCCCGGACCGACCCACGCAACAGCACCGCGACGTTGACGGGCGCATCATCACGCGTCGTGTTCACCGCTGTCTCCAACTGCGCAGCCTCCCTGACGAGCCGGCCGCGCCGTCCCGCGCCCGGTTTGCTTGGCGGCATGGCTTTCGGCAACAACCATCTAAACATCGGGTCGCTTCACGGTCGCTGCGGAGCGGATGACGCGGCGACCCGAGCGCGCCATCGTCATGTTGATGTTCGCCGTGGCACGGCTAAGGACGGCGGACACGCCCCGTCGGATGCCGTGACGCTCTGGAGACCTGCATGCGCCAGCCATGCCTGACGTTTGTGATACCCACCTACGAGCCGCATTTCGGCTTTGTAAGCAAGCTCGTCGGCAGCATCGCGAGGTTCGCCAGCGATCCGGAGCAACTGGCCATCCGTATCGTCGTCGAGGAACAGAACCGTCACTTCGTCGAGAGCTTGGCCATGGAGTGGCCTGCCCTCGGCATCAGCTGCACGACGACCGAAACCATTCTTGACGACTTCGGCATTGGTGTTTCCGCCGGTGCTTTCCTCGCGGAGGCGGGCAAGTTCACCTTTCAGTCGATCAAGAAGATCGGCGGTATCCTGGCAAGCGGCACCGATTGGGTGCTGGTGATGGACAGCGAGTCGCTGTTCACCAAGCCGTTCTCGATACGCGTCCTGCTGGAGGATTATGCCAGCAGGAAGTACGTCTTCTTTTCGCAAGCGGCGGACCGTCACCCACATTGGTGCAATAGTCTGGCCGAGACGGTAACGCAGAATGCGAGCCTATTGCTTGGGGGGCAGCCGGACAAATGGCTGATGGAGTATTACCATTGGTTCTATGAAACAGCCGTCTGGCGAGACCTGGTGCAAACGCTGAAACGCAGCGGCGCGTTGCGCACCTGGCTTCACGGTGACCTGAAGGAGGGAGTGTTCGAGAACATCCTCTATTACCAGTTCGTGTCGATCAACCCGCAATATGGCTATCGTCTGATCGACGTCAGCGCCGAGCTGAAACGGTATCTGCCCGAACGCATGGCGGGAAGACTGGACAGCGCACCCAAGGGGCGTCTCGGTATCGTCGGCCTGCTAGAATATATCGCCAGCCTGATCAGCGTGGACGAGTTTCACGATCTGGCGCGTTTCTTCGATGCGTATCGGCTGCCGTTCCTGCGACTCGAGCCATCCGCGTTCGACGCGCGTATCCTGACCGCGATCGACGACCTCCCTTCCGTTTGCGCGATCACCTCCTCGCACCGGATCCAGGTGATCGAGAAGCGGGTCGCGGTCTGCATCGCCGGTGAGTTCCGGTCCGTGTTCTCCAATATCCGCGCGATCCAGAGCTTCCTGTCCGGGGTCGCCTGCGATGTCTTCGTGCATTCGTGGAGCCACGATAGCGTGCCGGTCGTCATGGACGTGCTGAGGCCCGACCGGCTGGTCGAGGAAGCACCGGTCGATTTCTCACAGGTGGCATCGACGATCGGCAATCCCGAGCCCGATCTCAAGCCCGACAGGGACAAGGGCGCGCTCAGCATGCTGTACGGCATCTCGGCCAGCATCGCTATGCTGGGCGATGCCATCGACCGATACGCCTATGTGGTCCGCTTGCGGCCGGACTGCGTGTTCCAGGAGTCGCTCCGGGACCTCCTGTTCAACATCACGGATGATGACGAGCATGACGGCAGCACGATCTATGTGCCGGACGGCTTTCACTCGCAGGGGATCAACGACCAGTTCGCGATCGGGTCGGCAAGCGCCATGGCAAGATATGCCAAGGTGTTCGACTATGCGGAGCAAGTCGCCGGGCATGAGTATTTCAACCCCGAGCATCTCGTCGCCAGTTGCCTGCTGGACGAGGGTATCACGATCAAGACCCTGCCGATGATCTACATCCTCCTCCGCAAGGAGCCGAACAATCTGGATTGGGTCGGGCGGGTCCAGCACCTCCAGAACACGACCTGGTGGTCCGCGCCGCTTCCCGGGCCCAGGAAAATCCGCAAGGCGAACGCGCTGTTCCGCCACAAGCGCGAGGCGATGCGCTTCATGCGGGCCGAGGATTGCTTCGGCGACTGGACGCTGGTCGTGGACGCGTCTGCCATCGCCGGCGAGCTTCGCCCCCTGATGCGGAGCGAGCGCGTCGAAGTTCGGGTACGGCGGGACCACAAGAACCCCGATGTCTTCCTGACCACCGACGTCCGCGACGGCACTCGCGTGGACGAGATGTTCGTCGAGGTGCGGGACGATGGGCTGCACCTGCGGTACAACAAGCCTCCCGGTATCCTGTTCGTGCATGCGGCGGACGTCGACGGCCATGTTCAACTGACCCGGTTCGAGGACGATCTCGACCGGCCATCGGCGGTGCTTCGCTTCGCCATTGGCGCGCAATCGCACGCGACCGCCGGACGACCCGAGACCGCTCCGCCCCCGCGGCTGGAACTGCACATCGCCAAGGCCGACAGCGACGATGGCGATCACGCCTTGCTGCAGACGCTGGGCCCGCGGAACCGGCGGGGTGCGCTCGATCCGGTGCGCAAGCTATGGGCGCGCCGACTCCTGCATCGTGGTCGTGCGCTGCGCCGACGCGACCAGCCCGACGAGGCGAAACGGCTGTACGCGCGGCTGCTGCGGCTCGACCCGGCGCAACCGCGCGAATGGGTCCAATATGGTCACCTTGCCAAGGACTCGGGCGATCGCGAGGCCGCGTTGGGAGCGTATCGCATGGCCTTGCTTCTCGCGCCCGGGGATGCGGACGCTGCGCGCCACTACCGGGCGGTCGCGGGGGACCGGAACTGAACCCGCTTCAGTCGTGGTAGATCGGCGAGGCGGCGCGGATCGCGTCATATTCGTCGGGCACGCCGCAGAAATGGACGGCGGCGCGCGGCACCACGGTGAAGCGGACATCGGCCCCGTCCGCGAGCAGGTGGTTGTAGAGCGGCGCGACGTACAGTTCCCCGCCCTCCAGCGCCGACGCGGGCCGCCGTGCCTCCGCCTCGAACGCGGCGCGGAACCGGCCCGCCGCGGCGAACTGGTACAGGCCGGTGCAGCAATAGCGCGAGATGGGGCGTTTCTCGCTCGTCTCGGCGACGCGATCCGACCCGGGCGCGACCGGGCGGACGAACGACCAGTTGCTGCCCTCGCCTTCGAAGGTCTCGAGATAACCGTCGACCTCGCCCGCCCAGACGGGTGGCGCGAAGCCGGGGCGGAAGGTGTCGATGTTGAAGATGGTGATCTGCTCATCGTCGGCGACCGCCGCGCCCGTCAGCCCCGCCACCACCGTTTCCGCCTGCCCGCGCGTCGGCTGGTCGAGCATCACCACCGCCGACCGCGCGATGCCCAGCGCCGCGCAGCGCGCTTCGACGAACGCCTGCGTTTCTGCAACGTCGCGCGCGACGAACAGGAACCGCTCGTCCGCGAACAGCCCCGCGAAGCTCAGCACCGCCTGGTCGAACAGCGTCCGGCCATGCGCTTCGAGCATGTATTTGGGCCGGTCGTAACCAGCGCGCGTGAAACGCTGGCTGAGCCCCGCCATCGGGATCACGATCACGCGGCGGTCCTTCCGAAGATGCTGGCATAGAGCCGCAGCGCGTTGGCGAGGAGCGCGAGTTGCCGCGCGGGCGAATCGTCGTGGAGCGGCAGCATCGACAGGAACAGGTGCAACGAGATCGCCTCCACCGCCGCATAGTCCTCTCCGCTTCCTGCCCGGAACACCTCATCGAACGCCGCGCGCGCCGCCGCAAAGGCGGGGCAGTCCGGGAGCGTCAGATTGAGGCTGTACGGCTCCAGCTGCTCCACCGAGCAATAGCCTGCGACGATCAGGTCGTAGCAGCCGATGATGCTGTGGTGCAGCTTGGCGAGGTCGTAGCGGTTGTCGCCCCACAGCGTCGGGCGGTGCTCGGCGTCCTGCCCGCGTGGGTCGATCGCGCGCACCGAGCGGCTGCGGAAATCGTACAGGATGTTGCTGAAGCAGAAATCGCCATGGACGATCGACAGGTGCCGCGCGTCGGGCGCGCCGATCCGCGCGGCGGAGCGATGCGCGATGGCGCGGAGCGAGGGCACGGCCACGCCGTTGATTCGCCATGCGCGGTCAAGGTCGATGCCCGCCTGCGCCGCATAGTCCTCCAGCCGCGCCAGCGTCTTGGGCAGGTACAGCCGCATCGCGTCCTCTGCGACCGCCGGCGGTGCGCGGTGCGCGGCGGCGGCGCTCAGGAACTCGGCGCAGGAAGCGAGAATGCGCGTCCAGACAATATCGGGGAGCAGCCCGAACACGAACAGGTCGGCGAGCGAGGCCATGTACAGGAACTCGATCGCATAGCCCTCTGCGCCGTCGCGGCCGAGATAATGCGGCAGGAACAGGCGCAGGTCGGCGGGCATCGCCTCGTACCAGCCCGCCTCCGCCTCGATCCGGTCGGCGCGGGTGCTGCGCTTGACGACCACTCGCTCGCCGATCGTCAGCGAATTGAACGCGCGTTCGGTGGTGATGCGCCCGCGCGAGGCGTAATAGGTGTGGACGTGGCCGAAATCGAGCCAGCGCTCGCTCGCTACCGCGCGCACCGGGCGGCGCGAGGCATAATGCTGGACGGCGGCGACGAAGTCGTGTGGATGCTCCGCCAACCCGCGCGCGAACAGGGCGGCGTCGGCGAAGTGGAAATAGCCCGACAGCACCGGCGTCCGCGCGAGCCGCGCGACGGGCGCGTTGAACACCTCGACCAGCCGGTCGTCCTCGATTCGGCAGCCCGCCCAGTTATAGGCCTCGCTGGTGGTGGCGACGGATACCATGTCGGGCTCGCCGGGGTCGATGTCGTGGACCAGCGTGTCGCCGTGGAGGATCGCCAGCGCGCCGCCGCCGAGGCCGAGCTGCTCGATCGCCTGGAGCACCGATTGCGACAGATCGAGCGCGGGGTGGACGGGCACCGTCTCGACACCGAGCGCCGCCAGCCGCGCCGCGTCATGCGCGGCCACCGCGAAATCGCGCGGCAACGTCAGCACGATCCGGTCGAACCCGTGCGCCAGCGCCGCGTGCTGATGCGCGATCAGCCGCCGGTTGCCGACGGGCAGGAACGCGGGCGGCAGCGCGCCGAACTCCGCCGCCAGCTCCGCGCCGACATAGGCCCCCGAGGTGACGAGCAAAGTGCGCGGGGGCGGCGCGGTGTCAGCCATCGACTTCCTCCCGCGCGACATCGGTCTCGCGGGCGAGCAGCGCGCGGATCTGATGGTAGCTCAGGCGGCGCAGCTCGGACGGGCGGATCGCCTTGTCGTCGACATAGAAGCCGTCCTCGCCGCACCACGGCTTGCCGATATGGATCTCGTCGAACGGGACATCGTGCCGCTCAAGCCAGGCGATCATCCCGGGCAGCGTCCGCGCGTTGATCACGCCGACCGAATTGCCGTGCGTGCGCATGTTGCGGCTGCTGGCAATGATGATGGTGAAGCCCTTCGCGTGGTAGTCGCGCACCAGCGCGCACATCTCCGGGCGCGGGCGCTTGTCCGGGTAGGGGCCCGGCTCGTCGAGCGTCAACGTGCCGTCGAGGTCGAATACGATCCGCTTCATCGCCCGCGCGCTTAGCGCAACCGTTCGCGCGTGCAACAAAGCCGGTGCTTGGCGGGCCGGTGCCCGCGCTGTAAGCCGATGGTGGATGGAGCCGTTCCTCGCCCCGGAGCCGGACCGACCCGGCGACCTGTCGATCGTGGTGCAGGGCGGGCTGACGCGCGAAACGCTGGTGCCGATCGCCAACGCGCTCGCGCATTGGCGCGCGCTGTTCCCGGCGGCGGAGCTGGTGCTGTCGCTGTCCGGGTCCGACATCCTGGCCGAGGGGGCGGATGGCGAGGGCGTGATCGCGGTGCCGATGCTGGTGCCTGCGCTGCGCACCGATACGCTGGCGATGGCTGCGCTGGCGCAAATCGCGCGGGACGCCGACCGCGTCGTCATGGACGCGAATGCGCTGACGTTGCCGCCGATCAAGTCGGACACGGAACATCCCAACAATATCGACCTCCAGATCGCGGCGGCGCGCGCCGGATTGCGGGCGGCGACGGGGCGCTGGGTGCTGAGGGTGCGGGCCGACCTCCTGTTCCTGACGCGCGATTTCCTCGACCAATATGCCGAGCTCGCACCGTGGCCGCGCGGTGATGCGGCGCGGTTGCGGCAGCGCGTGCTAATTTCATGGCTCTATACGCTCAACCCTTATGGGCTCGAACGGCTGCCGTATCATCTCAGCGACTGGTTTCATTTCGGGTTGCGCGAGGATGTGGCGGCTTTGTGGGAGGTGCCCCCGATGACGCTGGCGGAGGCGCTCCACCATCGGGCCTATCCGCACGCGGCGGGGGCGAATGCGCGCGAGCGGTTATTCAACATGGCTGTGGCGGATGAGCAGCACCTCGCTTGGCACGCGCTCGCCGCGCGATCCGACGCGCCGCCACCCGCGCCCGAGCGGACGGTGGAAGCCGCTGCGGCGACCTTGGCCACGCTGGTGGACGACTTCGCATTGTGCGACCTGGCGGCGGCGCGATGCGTGTTCCCCAAATATCAGGCGGAGCTGTTCAACCCGGAAAAGCGCCACGCCTGCATCACCCCGCACGACTGGCGGCGGCTCGCCGCCGCGCGCTGGGCACCGCCGGCGCTGGTACTGTCGGAGAAGGTGCAGCGCAGCGTCGCGGGTCTGGCGGCGGAGCGGCGGCAGGGCTTTCCCCGGCGCTATGCGGTGCCGCGGCTAGGGACCGGGGTGGGCGTCATCACCGGGCAGGTAATCGCGGCCGACCGCGCGGGCACGGTGGTGATCGGTCCGTATGCCGCGCTGCCGCCGGGGCGTTACCGGGCGCGGCTGCAGGTGGCGGGTCTCGACGGCGCGGGCGTGGTGACGCTGCGCGCGACGCTGGGCGCGGGCGCGACCTTGCTTGCCGAGCGGGTGGTCCCGGCGGACGCCGCCGCGCCGCCGGTGCTGGAGCTGGCGTTCGCGGTGACGCGGAACGACGCGGCGGGTTTCGAGCTGGTCTGCGGGATGGAGGGGCTGCGGTTGCTCGCGGTGTCGACGCTGACGGTGACGCGCGACGGCGACGACCCGCGCGATGCGCCGCTGCCCCGGCTGTTGCCGCCCGGGGAGGCGACGACGGCGCTGCGCTGCGGGCGCTATCTGCTGGCGGTCGATGCGCGCGTGCTCGGGGCGGGGGAGGTAAGCCTTGCGGTGGTGGACGCGACCGGCACGACGGTGGCCGAGGAGGCATTCGCGCTCGCGTTTGACGATAGTGCCGAGCGGGTGCAACTCGCCTTCGACGTCGTCGCGCCGCGCGCCTCGCCGTTGACGTTTCGGTGCCGGGCCGGGCCGGGCCTGCTCGACCTCCGCCACCTGCTCGTCGCGCGGCGGCTCGACGAGGGCGCGCGCGCGCCCGTGCCGCGTTTCTACGACCTGCTCGACCTCACGATCCCGGGCGGGCGCTGCGAGGACGATCTGCTAGTCGCGAGCGGCGACGGCGTGCTCTGCTATGGCCCCTATGCCGTCCTGCTGCGCGGCCGCTACCAGGCGCGCGTTCACCTCGCCGACACATTCGACGCCGGACGGCTGCGCGTGACGGTGACCGCGGGCGGCGGGGCCGAGACGCTCGCCGACATATGGATCGCGACGGGGCAGGCAATGCCGCCGATCGCGTTCGAGGTGGCCGCCGAGCAGGCCACGGGTATCGAGGTGGTGTGCAGCGGCGAGGCGCTGTCGCGCGTGGCGATCAGCGGCATCAGCCTGGAGCCGTGCGGCCCCGATGCTCAGCGCGGAACGGTCGCGCCGCGCCCCGCGCCCCTGTGGCGGCGGCTGCTCCGGCAAAGCTGAGCCCGGCTAGGTTCGCGCGCGCGGACAGGCTATATGCGCGCGACCGCAAGAGGATTTCTCCCATGTCCATCCGTCCCTGGCGCGACATCGCGCGCCGTCCGAGCCGCCAGATCATGGTCGGCAACGTCCCCGTCGGCGGCGACGCGCCGGTAACGGTGCAGACGATGACCAACACGCCCACCGAGGACGCGCGCGCGACGATCGACCAGATCCGCCGCTGCGAAGAGGCGGGGGTGGACATCATCCGCGTGAGCTGCCCCGACGTGGCCTCCACGACAGCGCTCAAGCAGATCGTCCGCGCATCGCGCGTGCCGATCGTCGCCGACATCCATTTCCACTACAAGCGCGCGCTGGAGGCGGCGGACGCGGGGGCGGCGTGCCTGCGCATCAATCCGGGCAATATCGGCTCGTCCGACCGGGTGCGCG
>CAXTTU010000048.1:0-10352 GCA_964247225.1 uncultured Sphingomonas sp.
GTCTTACGCGGGGCCGGCGACCACGCCGCTACGACGCGGACCGGCGCTACTGGCGGGCGTAGCGCATCGTGGCGAACGATGGCCCTCGCTGGAGTCGTGGCTTGCGCACTCGCGAGCTGCACCGGCAGCGCTACCGGCCACAGCATCCAGGCGCGCAGCATCGCCCATGACGCAAGCACACCGACCAGGAAGCGGAGCGGGCGTCCCTCCCCCGTCACAACTGCCCCGCCCCGCCCAGCTCCGCCGGGAACGCGTGCGCGGTCTTGTCCCAGCGGAGCGGATCGCCGCGCAGCATCCCGAGGTAGCGGATCAGCGCGCGGCGCGCGGACAGCAAGGCGATCAGATTGCCGACCACCATGCGCGGGGCCGACCACGCCGCCTCGCGCCAGCCATAAGCCCGACCCGTGAACACCGCGCGCACCAGCATCCGCCAGATGAGCAGGCCACCGTTGACGCGCAGCAACACCGCGACCCCGGACGGAAGCGGTGCCGGGCGCGACGCCGCCACCCAATGCGCCGCCATCGACACCGGCCAGGCGAGCGCGGCGAGATAGGCGGCGGCGAGCACCAGCATCGCCAACGGCGCGCTCCGGTCCTTCGCCCGCATCCAGTGGTCGCCGAGCGCGAGCGGTCGCGCCCACCCCGTCCGGTCCCACCCGGCGAGCGCGATGCCGACCATCCAGCGCGCTTTCTGCCGCACCGCCGTGTCGAGCCGATGCGGAAAATACTCGCGCACCGCCACGACCCCACCGCCGCGCGCCTCCGCCACCCGCGCCAGCGTCCCCGTCCCGCCTAGCGCGGCGATGCGCAGGCCGAGCTCGTAATCTTCGCACAGGCTCCCCGCGTCGAACGGCGCGCCATGCCGCGCGGCCACCGCTTCCAGCATCGGCAGCAGGATCGCGCAGCCGACGCCCGCGAGCGGCAGCCCCGCGCCGACCAGCTCGCGCACGACCAGCGTCTTGGCGTGGCTCTCGGCGAACTCGTCGGCAACGACGCCGGAGATGAGCCGGTGGCGCGGCTCGATCAGCGGCAGCACCGGGATCTGCACAACGTCGCAGCGCCCGAGCAGCGCGTCGAACACGCGAAGCTCGGCGGGGTGGATCACGTCCTCCGCATCGTGGAGCACCACCGCGCGGGGCCGCTCACCCGACGCGGCCAGCGCGCGCCATAGCGTGTTGAGGCAATCCGCCTTGGTGGTCGGCCCCGCGCGCGCGCCGATCACGAGACGTACGCGGGTGTCCTCCGCCGCGACAGTCTCGACTGCGGCGATCGTCGCCGGATCATTGGGGTAGCAGCCGACCCAGATCTGGAAGGCCGGATGCTCGACCCGCGCGAGCGTGCTGCGGAGCATCGGCGCGATCACCGCCGCCTCGTCCCAGGCCGGGACGAAGATGACGAACGCGCCCGGCGTCTCGGGCGCGGGCAGGTCGTCGAGGCAGCGCCCTGCCCGCCTCGCCAGCCGCCGCCAGCCGCCACGGACGAGGAACACGCAGTCGACAGCCAAGTCGTCGACGCCGCCGAGCAGGATGCCGACGCTGGCGAACAGCAACGCCTCGCGCACGACGCAGTCGATCAGCCCTGAAACAGCCCCCATGCCGCCAGCCCCCTGATTCGGCGCGGCTCTTGTTGCGCCGCAACGAGGCAAGCGCAATGGCGGATGACTTGGATCAACTCTGGCGATAGCTTCACCGTCGGGCAGGGGAGGCACGGGATGCGATTCGGGTGGCGGACGGCGTTGCTCCTGCTCGCGCTCGCTCCCGTGGCGGCGCTGGGCGACGACCGACCGCAGGTGATCGCCGCCATTCCGGGCATCGGCGGCGGCGCGGTGGAGCGGTTCACCGCGCGCTTCAGCCGCGCGATGGTGGCGCTCGGCGACCCGCGCGCCGCCGACCCGTTTACCGAGCAGTGCCCCGTCGGCGGGCAAGGCCGCTGGGTCGACCAGCAGACCTTTGTGTACGAGTTCGCCTCCCCGCTCCCCGGCGGCGCGTCGTGCGGGTTCACGTTGCGCGACGGGCTGAAGAGCGCGAGCGGCGAGGCGGTCACCGGGCAAACGCATTTCACCGTCGACGCCGGCGGGCCGCGTGCGCGCGCCGTGCTGCCCGCGACCGAGGGCGACGCGATCGAGGAGGACCAGACGTTCCTCGTCGCCGCCAACGGCGCGCCCGACCGCGCCTCCGTCGCCGCCAACGCCTATTGCGCGGTGGACGGGGTGGGCGAGAAGATCGCGGCCGAGGTGCTGGCTCCCGATCTGCCGGGCAAGCTGCTCTCCGCGATGGGCACCGACCATTATGAGGTTCGGAGTTTTCTCGACAACGCCGGCCTCCCCGCCACGCTGCCGGGCAACGCCGCGCTTCGCCTGCGCGCGCTGGCGGGCGTGGTCGCGCTCCGCTGCCGCCGCCCGCTGCCGCCGGGCCGCGAGATGGCGCTGGTGTGGGGCGCGGGGGTGACCGGCGCGGGCGGGCGCGCGGGCGCGGACCAGCGGTTTGACTTCACCGTCCGCCCAGCGTTCGCGGCGCGGTTCGAATGCACGCGCGTCAACGTCGCCGCCGGGTGCAACCCGGTGGAGAAAGCCTATGTCCGCTTCACCGCGCCCGTGCCGCTCGCGACCGCGCAAGCGGTGCGGATCAGGCTTGCGGACGGGCACACGCTGTCACCAACCTTCAGCAAGGATGAGCTGAAAGGGCCGACGGTGGAGGCGGCGACGTTCAACGCGCCCCTCCCCTTCGCGGCTGACGCCCATGTCGAGCTGCCCGCCGACATCAAGGACGAAAGCGGCCGCGCGCTGACCAACGCTGCGCGGTTCCCGCTTGCCGTCCGGTTCGACCAGGCCCCGCCGCTGGTCAAGTTCGCCGGCAATTTCGGCATCGTCGAGGCGGCGCTGGGCGGCGTGCTGCCGGTCACGGTCCGCAACGTCGAACCCGCGTTGCAGGGGCGCAACCTGACCGTCGGCGGGCAGGCGCTGCGCGTCGGCGGCGCGGACGGGGAAGTCGCAAACTGGCTCCGGAAGCTGGAAACGGCGGACAAGGACGACTTCCGCGACGAGAAGCGCGGGCGCGAGAAGGTGACGGTCAACCACACCCGCGACACGCCCGTGCTGCGCGGGCAGACAGGGACGCCGCTCAGCCTCGCGTTGCCGGGCAACGGGCGCGACTTCGAGGTGGTCGGCATCCCGCTGGGCAAGCCGGGCTTCTATGTCGTCGAGCTGGCGAGCCCGACGCTGGGCCGCGCGCTGCTCGGGCGGAACCGCGCGCGCTATGTCGCGACCGCCGCGCTGGTCACCAACCTGTCGGTGCATTTCGAATGGGGGCGCGAGCGTAGCCTCGCCTGGGTCACCGCGCTCGACACGGGCAAGCCGGTCGCCAACGCCCAGGTGCAGGTGACGGACAGCTGCACTGGGCGACCGCTCGCGCGCGGCGTCACCGACAAGTCGGGCGGGGTGTTCATCCCGAAGGGACTGCCGCAACCCGAGACCTATGGCGCGTGCCGCGCGTCGGATGAGGAGGAGACGGGCGCGCACCCGCTGATGGTCTCGGCGCGCGTGGGCGACGACATGAGCTTCACGCTCACTGCCTGGGGAGAGGGCATCGCGCCGTCCGATTTCGAGCTGCCCTATGGGTACGAAGCCAAGGGCGCGACGCTGCATACGGTCTTTGACCGCGCGCTGGTGCGCCAGGGCGAGACAGTGCACATGAAGCACCTGCTCCGCCAAGCCGATAGCGGCGGCTTCTCGATTTCCGCCGGGTTCACCGGTACGCTGCGCCTGTCGCATCGCGGCTCGGACACGCAGTTCGACCTGCCGCTCACCGTCGCGCACGGGAGTGGCGAGACGAGCTGGACCGCGCCGCCGAGCGCGCCGCTCGGCGACTATGATCTGTCGGTGATCACCCCCGACAAGCGCGCGATAGAGTGCAACCAATCGTTCCGCGTCGATGAATACAAGCTCCCCACCATGCGCGCGACCGTGACGGGGCCGAAGGGCGCGGCGGTACGACCGAAGTCGCTGCCGCTCGACCTGTTCGTCGGCTACCTCTCGGGCGGGGGCGCGGCCAATCTGCCCGTTGACCTGCGCGTCGGCTGGTTCGCGCACGCAGGCACGCCCGAAGGCTATGACAAATACACGTTCGGCGGCGAGAAGGTGGAGGAGGGCCTGCGCCCGCAGCGCGACGAGGAGGGTGACACCACCCACCTGCCGCCGACGCAGACGCTGCCCGTGACGCTCGGCCGCGACGGCACGGGGCGGAGCGCCGTGGACATTCCCGCGCTTGACGGCTCGGCGGACATGAAGGTCGAGATGGATTACCAGGACGCGAACGGTCAGGTGCTGACCGCGACGCGCACCCTCCCGATCTGGGCGTCGGCTGTGCAGCTGGGCATCGCGACCGACGGCTGGCTGATGAAGCAGGACGATCTGCGCCTCCGCTTCGTCGCGCTCGACACCGATGGCAAGCCGCTCAGGGGCCGCAAGGTGAGCGTCCAACTCTACTCGCGCCAGGTGCTCACCGCGCGGCGGCGGCTGATCGGCGGCTTCTACGCCTATGACAATCAGGAGAAGACGACGAAGCTCGACGCGACTTGTTCGGCGACGACCGACGCGCAGGGGCTCGCGCAATGCAAGATCGATCCCGGCGTGTCGGGCGAGGTATTCGCGGTCGCGACGGCGACCGACGACAGCGGCAATGTCGCGCGCGCGGTCAGGTCCGTCTGGCTGGCGGGCGATGACGAATGGTGGTTCGGCGGCGATAATGGCGACCGGATGGACGTCGTGCCCGAGGCGCTGAGCTATCGCGCGGGCGAGACCGCGCGATTCCAGGTGCGGATGCCTTTCCGCCACGCGACCGCCTTGGTCAGCGTCGAGCGCGAGGGCGTGTTGTCGAGCTTCGTCACCGAGCTGTCGGGGACCGACCCGGTGGTCGAGGTGCCGATGCCGGGGAGCTACGCGCCCGACGTCTACGTCTCGGTAATGGCGGTGCGCGGGCGGGTGGAGCCGGGCTGGCGCGACTGGCTCCACCGCATCGCGGTCGCGCTGCACCTGTCGAGCGGCCCCGACCTCGCGCCCGACGCGACCGCGACGGTGGACCTCGCCAAGCCCGCCTACCGGCTGGGCATCGCGCATGTGAAGGTCGGGTGGGACGCGCACCGGC
The DNA here is from genome assembly GCA_964247225.1 of uncultured Sphingomonas sp. GTDB lineage: Bacteria > Pseudomonadota > Alphaproteobacteria > Sphingomonadales > Sphingomonadaceae > Sphingomonas. The sequence goes on from CAXTTU010000048.1 coordinate 5,142, forward strand.
TCGCCGTCGCGGTCCGCGCCGACCGCGAGCGCTACGCGGCGCGGGGAACCGCGCAAGTCGACATCGCGGTGCGTCGCCCCGACGGCCAGCCCGCGCGCGCGGCGGACGTGACCTTCGCGGCGGTGGACGAGGCGCTGCTCCAGCTCGCGCCCAACGAGTCGTGGGATGTGCTGACCGCGATGATGGGCGACCGTCCGCTGTCCGTGCTCACCTCCACCGCGCAGACGCAGGTGGTCGGCAAGCGGCATTACGGCAAGAAGGCGGTGGAAGCGGGCGGCGGCGGGGGCGGCGGCGACGTGTCCGGGCTGAACCGCGAGAACTTCCAGCCGGTGCTGCTGTGGCGCGGGCGCGTGCCGCTCGACGCGCAGGGCCGCGCGCGGGTCGCGGTGCCGATGTCGGACGCGCTGTCCTCGTTCAAGCTGGTCGCGATCGCCAGCGACGGCGCGCAGCTGTTCGGCACCGGGTCGACCAGCGTCCGCACCGCGCAGGACCTGTCGATCTACGCAGGCGTCCCGCCGCTGGTGCGCGAAGGCGACTGGTTCGCGGCGACGTTCACGCTTCGCAACGGGTCCGACCACCCGATGACCGTGACGGCGAATGTCGACCTGTTCCCACGCGTTGCGCAAGGGCATCCGCTGACCGTGACGATCCCGGCGGGCGGGGCGGTGCCGGTGACGTGGAACGTGTTCGCGCCCGCGAACGTGCCCGCGCTCCGCTGGCAGGTATCGGCGCACACGGCGGACGGGCGCGCGGCGGACAAGGTGACGGTGACGCAGGACGTGGTGCCCGCGGTGCCGGTCGAGACCTGGGCCGCGACGCTGGCGCGGGTCGGCGACCCAGCCATCCCGATCGGGGCGCCTGCGGGCGCGCTTCCCGGGCGCGGGTCGGTCGACATCCGGCTGGAGGACACGCTTGCCCCGCCGATGCAGGGGGTGCGCGAGTATATGTCGCTCTACCCGTATAACTGCTTCGAACAGCAGCTCAGTCGCCTGGTGGTGATGGGCGATGCGGGCGCGTGGGCGCGGTTGGCGGGGACGATCCCGACCTATCAGGCTCCCGATGGCCTGCTCCGCTATTTCCCGAGCGACTCGCTCAAGGGGTCCGAGACGCTCACCGCCTATGTGCTGTCGCTCACCGCCGAGGCGGGGCTACCGCTTCCGGACGGGCCCCGCGCGAAGATGATCGAGGGGATGCGCGCGGTGCTCGACGGGCGGCTGCGCGACGAGGATTATGGCGACGTGCGGATGCGCCGGGTCGAGGCGCTGGCAGCGCTGGCGCGGCAGGGCGCGGCGACGCCGGCGATGCTGGGGCAGATCGGCGTGGTCCCGGCGGAGATGCCGACCTCGCTGCTGGTCGATTACATTGCCGCGCTCGACCACATCCCCGCCCCCAACGCCGCGGCGTTGCGGGCGGCGGCGGAGGCGCAGTTGCGCGCGCGGATCGTGTACGAGGGAACGCGGCTCGACCTGACCGACAACGGGCAGCAGGCGTGGTGGCTGATGTCGTCGGGCGACGAGGCTTCGGTCAAGGCGCTGCTGACCGTGCTCGGCCGTCCCGGCTGGCAGGCGGAGGGGCCGCGCATGGCGGTCGGCGTCGCGCTCAGGCAGGTGCATGGGCATTGGGACACCACCACCGCGAACGCCTGGGGCGCGCTGGCGGTGCGGCGATTCGCACACCTCTATCCGGCGCAGGCGATCGCGGGCGTGACAACGGTCGGGCTCGGCGCGCGGGAGGTGTCGCGGAGCTGGCCGCTGGCGGCGAGCGGGCGGGCGCTCTCCTTCCCGCTACCGTCGGGGCAGGTGCCGCTGGTGCTCCGCCAGTCGGGCGGCGCGGGGCCGTGGGCGAGCGTGACCGTGCGCGCGGCGGTGCCGCTTCGCCAGCCACTCAGCGCGGGATACCGGATGACGCGCGCGGTGAGCGTGATCCAGCGGCGCGTGCCCGGGCGGCTGACGCGCGGCGATGTGGTCCGGGTGACGCTGACGGTGGACGCCACCGCCGACCGCAACTGGGTGGTGGTGAGCGACCCGGTCCCGGCGGGCGCGACGATCCTCGGCGATCTGGGCGGCCAGTCGCAGCTGCTTCAGCAGGGGCAGGCGAATGGCGGCGGGCGCTTCGGCGCGCTCGACCCGGACGGCAAGCCGGTGCTGATCGAATATGGCGCGCAGCCCGCTTATGTCGAACGCGCGCGAGACGCGTATCGCGGCTATTTCGAGTGGGTCCCGCGGGGCAAGTTCGCGGTGTCGTATACGATGCGCTTGAACGGCGCGGGCCGCTTCTCGCTGCCGCCTAGCCGGGTGGAGGCGATGTATTCGCCCGAGATACGCGCGCAGGTCCCCAACGCGCCGGTGGTGGTGGGGATGCGGTGAGGGCGGGAGTGGCGAGCGCCGCCGCCCGCTTCGCGGCGCTCCCCGTCAAAACGCGCGTGGCCTGGGTTGCGTTCGCCGCGCTCCTGCTCGCGTTCGCCGCGCTCGACTACGCCACGCTGCCCCCGCCGCTGCCGGCCTATTCCACCGTTCGTGCGAGCTGGAAGCCGTCGGAGGCGTGGCTGTACGACCGGCACGATACGCTGATCGACTCCGCCCGCGTTGACTTCGCGGCGCGGCGGCTCGCCTGGACGCCGCTGGCGCGCGTTTCGCCAGCGGCGCGCGAGGCGCTGGTGGCGGCGGAGGACAAGCGCTTCTGGTCGCATGGCGGCGTCGACTGGATTGCGTTGGCCGCGACCGCGCGCGACCGGCTGGAGGGACGGCGCGCGCGGGGGGCGAGCACGCTGGCGATGCAGGTCGCCGCGTTCGTCTCGCCCGCGCTCGCCCGCCCCGGCGCGCGCGGGTGGCGCGACAAGCTCACCCAGATGCGCGCTGCCTGGGCGCTCGAAGCGGGGTGGACGCGCGCGCAGATCCTCGAAGCCTATCTCAACCTCGCGGGCTATCGTGGCGAAGCGCAGGGCGTCGGTGCCGCGGCCCTGGCGCTGTTCGGCAAGACGCCCGACGCGCTCGCCCGCGACGACGCGCTGCTGCTCGCAGCGCTGCTCCCCGATCCGCGCGCGAGCGCCGACGAGGTCGCCCGCCGCGCCTGCGCGCTGGCGCATGAGCGCGCGTGCGAGCGCTGGCAAGGCGCGGCCGCGTCGATGCTCGGCCCCGCGCGCAGCCTCCAGCTCGACCCAGGCCTAGCCCCGCACCTCGCCGACCGGCTGCTTACTCGTCCGGGGCTGCGCGTCACCACGACGCTCGACGCCGCCGTCCAGCGCGTCGCGATCGCGGCACTGAAGCGGCAGTTGCAAGGCCTCGGCGGCACTCACGCGCGCGACGGTGCTGTGGTAGTGCTGGATAACGCCAGCGGCGAGGTGCTCGCCTATGTCGGCGGGGTCGGCGGCGCATCCACCGCGCCCGCGGTCGACGGCGCGAACAGCTATCGGCAAGCAGGCTCGACGTTGAAGCCGTTCCTGTACGCGCAGGCGATCGAGCGCGGTTATCTCACTCCTGCCTCGATCCTCGACGACTCGCCGGTGCAGCTCGACACTGCGTCGGGGCTGTATGTGCCGCAGGATTACGACAAGGGGTTCAAGGGGCCGGTGTCGGCGCGCACCGCTTTGGCGGGGTCGCTCAACGTACCCGCGGTGCGGACGCTGCTGCTGGTCGGGGTGGAGCCGTTCCGCGACCGGTTGTGGGACTCCGGCTATCGCGGGCTGGTCGAGGACGGCGATTATTACGGGTTCAGCCTCGCGCTCGGATCGGCGGAGGTGACGCTCTTGGAGCAGGCGAACGCCTATCGCGCGCTGGCGAACGGCGGCCGCTGGACGCCGCTCCACCTCACGCTCGGCGAGCCGGGAGCCGCCCCCCGCGCGACCACCACTCCGGCGGCGGCGTGGATCGTTTCGGACATGCTCGCCGATCCTAACGCGCGCGCGGTGACGTTCGGGCTCGACTCCTCGCTCCGCCTCCCCTTCTGGGCGGCGGTGAAAACGGGGACCTCCAAGGCGATGCGCGACAATTGGTGCGTGGGCTTCACCCGCCGCTACACCGTCGCGGTGTGGGTCGGGAATGTCGAGGGCGACGCAATGCGCGCGGTGTCGGGGACCAGCGGCGCGGCCCCGGTGTGGCGCGACGTGATGCTGGCGCTGGAGGCGGGCCACCGCGACAGCGCGCCGCCGATGCCCGCGGGGGTGGAGGCGCGCGCGATCCGCTTCGCCGACGCGGTCGAGCAGCCGCGGCGCGAGCTGTTCCTTAGCGGCACCGCGCAATCGGTGATCGCGCCAGCGCCCGCGCTCGCGCGGCGGCCGCGGATCAGCAACCCGGTGGCGGGAAGCGTCTATGCGTTAGACCCGGACATCCCGCCCGCGCGCCAGCGGCTCCGCGTCGCGGTGGCGGGCGAGGCCACGGGGCTGACGCTCCGGCTCGACCGCGCCGACCTCGGCGCGGCGAGCGCCCCCGCGTTGCTGCTGCCCGAACCGGGACAGCACCGTCTAAGCCTCGTCGCGCCGGGCGGGCGCGTGGTCGATCAGGTGGTGTTCGCGGTGCGCTGACCCGGGCGGAACCTGCTCCGCCCGGGTTGCTTCGCCTTAGTAGAAGAAGCCGCGGATCACGTCGACGACATAGCCGCGGCGGAAGTCGACCAGCAGCACGTCGTTATAATGCCGCACCCAGCGCGTGTACGCCCGCGCGGGCGGCAGGTGATAGCGCCACGGATCGGCGATCACGAACCGGTTATCATAGAACACCGGGGTGATCCGCGCGCCGGGGCGGAACTGCTGATAGCGGAACGGCGCGTTCCAATTGCCGCGCGCGTAAAGGTCGCGGCGCTGGTCGCGATAGCGCCGCCAGTCGTCATGCCCGTACTGGAAATTGCGATCGTCGCGGACATCGCGGCGGTCGTCGCGGAAGTCGCGGCGGTCCTCGCGCAGGTCGCGGCGGTCCTGCCGAAAGTCGCGCTGGTCGTCGCGCAGGTCGCGGCGGTCCTGCTGCACCTCGCGGTGGTCGTAGCGCGGGTCGCAATAGCTCTGCGCCTGCGCAAGCGCGGGCAGCGCGGCGGCGGCGAGCAGCGCGGTGGTGATCAAGGTACGCATCGTACATCTCCTTGGCGGCGCGGGATCAAGCCCCGGGCCATGGAGAGGTAATTGCGCGAGTCGCGGTGAACGCGTGCGGAATGCGTCTGTCGGCTCCTGTTAAGGCTGGGTGCGCCCGCCGCCGCCACCGCTCCCGCCGCCCGGGCCGCCGC